>JADLBB010000226.1 GCA_020848055.1 Chloroflexota bacterium
CGGCACGTCGAACGAGCCGGCCGGGCAGCCACCGAGCGGCGACAGCAGGCCGGACAGGCCGGGCGGCAGCAGCCCGATGCACACGTGCTCGTGCGCGTGCCACATCGTCAGCGGCCCGCCGACCATCGGTCCTGCCTGGCCGAACGGCACCGTGAACATGGCACCCAGCAGAACCGGCCCCGACGGCGTGGCGGCGTAGATCAGGTTCTCCGGTCGCTCCGGGTCCAGGATGCGGCCGTCGTCCTCGTAGGCCGGGTTTGCGGCGTGGAAGTCGGTGCCGAAGATTCCGCCCACCTGGTAGCCATCGGCGGCGGCCACGGCCGGATCGGCGTAGCGGGCGGTGGCGGTCACCAGGCGGGCGTGCAGTTCTGCTGCGGCCTCGGCCTGTTCGGCGGTGGCCTCTCGGGCCGGCATGACCGGCATGGTCGTGCCGGGCCCGGGGTAGGCAATCGCGACGCCGCGATGATCTGCAGGGTGGCCCGCGGCCATGCCGCCCGCGGCACGGAAGGCACCGATCCAGCCGCCGAGCGAGGTGAGCACGACTAGCACGGTGACGAGCGCCCACCCGGCCACGCGTCGCACGCGGTGGCCGTTGGTGGCGCCGCGCAGGATGGCGGCCAGGCCGATGAGCTCGACCAGCTTGGTCGCGAGGCCGACCTGGTCGGGCAGATCACCGCCGACCATGGCGACCGCGTACGCGCCGACGGAGCCGATGAGCACCAGCGCGCCGAGCGCCCGCCACGACCGGCCTGACAGCGCACGCCGGGTGACGAACGCCAGCGCCCCGGCCTGCAGCAGGAAGGCGATGGCCATGCCGGTGCCGCCGTGGCCGGGCGCCAGCGCGAGGTGGATGCTGGCCGATGCGACCATGGCCCACACCGCCAGCCGATCAACGGGCCCGAGGGCCCGGTAGCCGTTGACATACCGGGTTGCGCGAACCGATCCATCGGCGGCGCGGATCGATAGCCACCAGGCCAGGATCGGCAGCAGGAGGACCGCGACGATGGCGATCTCGTGGCCCGGCAGGATGTCGTACATCGGGTTGCCGATCATGGTGCCGCCGGCGACGAGGCTCGAGGTGGCGGATGGCTCGTGGAAGAACGGGAGTGACGGGTTCATGCCGCCACCCCCGCGAAGGCCGCGCGTACCGGCGGGCGGCGCAGCAGGGCGATGACCGCGATCGGCAGCGCGATGTGGGTCAGGATCGAGACGAGCGCGGCGTCACCGCCGGTCAGCAGCGGCAGGGCGACGATGTCTAGGAGCGCCACGGCCAGCACGGCGACCTCGACCACGAGCGTCGCGCGTCGGGCCCAGTGGGCGCGACGGCCGAGGCCCATCGTGATCGTCGCCAGGCCGATCGCGACGCCGGCCGACAGGGCGACCGGTCCGGCGGCCGCGCCGCCCAGGAACGTTGCGGCGGCGAGCGCCTCGAGCGCCGAGACGACGGCGATCGCGGCCTGCATGCCGACCAGGACGGCGGCCACGTCGACGAGGCCGCGGTCGGGACAGGTGGTCGTGTTCATGCACCCATGGTCCGGCGCCCCGATGAGTCCCGCCTGAGCGTCGGATGAGGATCCGATGAGCGATTTCAGCCGGCCGGGAGTTCCACCACGAACCGCGCGCCACCACCGGGTGCGTCCTCGATCTTGATCGTGCCGCCATGCGCCTCGACGATCGCCCGCGCGATGGGCAGGCCCAGCCCGAACCCGCCCGGCGAGCGCGCCCGGTCGCCCCGGGCGAAGCGCTCGAACAGCCGATCGCGATCGGCGAGGGCGATGCCCGGTCCGCGATCGGCCACGCCGAGCGTCACCGGCGCATCCGGGTCGGCCGTGACCGTGACCGAGACGGGTCCCGCTCCGTGGCGCAGCGCGTTATCCACCAGGATCCACAGCAGCCGCGTCAGCAGGTCGGGGTCGCCGCGCACGACCGCCGCACCATCCGCCTCCAGGGTTACGGCCCGTCCGTCGGGAGCCGCGCGGGCGGCTCGCGCAACGACCTCCTTGACCAGGGCGGCGAGGTCGAGGGGCCGGTGGGTGGTGGCGGCCGGCTCGGCCGCATCGGTGCGGGCCAGGACCAGGAGCTCATCGGTCAGGCGCGCCATGCGCTCGGCCTCGGCCGCGATGTCCGCGATCGCCTCGCGCCGGTCGGTGTCGGCCACCTCGGGGTGCTCGACCAGCAGCTCGGCGTTGGTGCGGATGGTGGTCAGCGGCGTGCGCAGCTCGTGTGACGCATCGGCCACGAAGCGGCGCTGGGCCTCGAGGGCGGCCGCCTGGCGCGCCTGGGCGCTGGCAACCCGTTCGAGCATGGCGTTGAAGCTGGCCGTCAGCATGCCGACCTCGTCGCGCGTCCGGACGTCGGGCAGGCGCCGCGACAGGTCGCCTGTGTCGCGGATCTCGTCGACCGTGGCGGTCAGCGTTCGCAGCGGCCGTAGCGCCCGCCCGATGACGAGCCACGACACGATGGCCACCACGATGACCGTGACGATGCCCGCGAGCACCAGGAACACGATCAGGCC
>JADLBB010000227.1 GCA_020848055.1 Chloroflexota bacterium
CCGACCGCAACCCGCAGCAGGTCGGCAGCATCGGCCGGGGAGCGTCGCAGCCTGGACGCGATCTCGACGACCGTGCCCTCCCCGACGGGCCGGCGCGTGGCCAGCACCTCGGCCGGCTCCACGCGGTGCCCCACCTCGACCAGGGGCGTCGAGCCCGGAGGGATGCGGAGGCGATGTGGGGTGCTCATGCCGGTCGCTCCGAGCCCCGCGACAGCGCCTCCGCCCAGGCTGCGAGCACGGCCCGCCGATCCGCGGCCCGACGCGGCATGGCGATCGGAACGCCGCGCGCGTCCAGCATCAGGCCGACGGTCCCCCCGGTGACCGATGCGACGATCCGATCCGCGCGCCGCGCGTTGCCCAGGTTGACTCCGGGCCAGAGCTCGATGGTCACCTCCGCCTCCACTCCACGTCCCAGCGGCACGACCTGGAGTTGGCCGCTGCGGACGCTGACGGGTGGCGGGGTGGGCCATCCGGTGCGGTCCACCGTCACCCGCATCGCGACCTGTCCCGGCTGCGCTCCACGACAGACGATCGAGGTGCCGAGCGGCACCAGAAGGTCGTCGGCCACCAGCGCCAGGCCCTCCCGCAGTTCATCGTCATCGGTCAGCGATCCAAGCGGGCCGAGAAGCGAGGCCGCGTCGATGGCCAGCTGCGTCACCCCCAGCGGACGAACCCCGTCCAGCAGCATGCCCGCCGCCTGGGCCGCCGTGGGCGCCGCGGCGATCGTGCGCCCGCAGCCGATCAGCAGGTCCAGTTGGCCCGGCGGGGCGTCCTCGACCAGCCCGGCCAGCTGCAGCCGGGCCGCCGCCTGGGTCATCGCCAGCTCCTCGGGCTGCTCGGGCAACGTGGCCGGATGGGCGCGCAGGCCCTGGAGCAGATCGGCCGCACTCGCCTCGTCCACGACACCCTCCACGGCCCGCGCCACGCGCGCGGCCGCCCCCGGCAGCGTTGCAGCGCCGGCCAGTCCGCCCTCGGCGGACACCATGACGGCGGTGTTCCCGTCCGCGCCGGCAGTGACCCGCAGCGACGAGCGGGCGCCCAGGTCCACGGCCATGACGGTGAGGCCGCCCATCGCCGCCAGCATGCCGGTCGCCCGCGGCAGGGCGACCGGCCCCAGGCCCGCCTCCTCGTCTCCGCCACCGCCCGCCAGTTCACGCCACAGGGCGCGCAAGTGCTCGCGCAGGGCGTCCGAGGCGTCGACACGGGCATCGGGCCTTGGGTTGGCGACAGCGGTGGTCGCCCCCGCCTCGAACATGGCCATCACCTCGTCGGCCAGCCGCCCGGTGCCCGCCCACACGACCGGCGCGGATCCGGGCCGCCTTGTCGCGGCCACCAGCGCGGCGACCTCGAGCGCCCGCGGCGTGGCGCCTGAATCGAAGCCGCCCACCACCAGCCAGGCATCGGCCTCGGTCGACTCGAGAGCCGTCAGGCGGTCGGCGAGGGACCGCCCGTCGTCGAGGGTCACCACGCTGCCGACCTGCCAGCCGGCCGCCTCGGCCGCGCGACGAGCGGCGTTGCCGGATATCTCCCTCGACACGGCCGCCAGCGCCAGGCGTCCCGGCCGTCGCGCGGTGTGGCACTCGATCCGTCGAGCGTCCGTCAGCAGCCTGTCCCAGTGGCCGGCCAGCCGCGGGTCACCCACGGCTTCGAGTCGCTCGACGATGGCGCGGCGCAGCTCATCCCCGCCCCATGCCGTCGGCTGCGCGGCGTGGGCGATGACGCGCCAGCGACCTGCGACGCGACCGATGACCGACGCCTTGGCCCAGGCCGAACCGATGTCCAGCAGCAGCGCCAGCTCGGCGCCCGGCAGTGGCTCGCTCACCGTCCGATACCCGCGACGTCGCCGACCAGGAAGGCGATCCGATCGATCAGCAGGACGAGACGCGCATACAGCAGGTACCCGAGCCAACCCCCGATGCCCGCCACCATGAGCCACCGACCGGCGCTCGTCGCGACCAGTGAGGCGCGGCCGCGCGGAACGCCGTGCAGGAACCCGACCAGCACCAGCACCGTGATGGCGGCCGATACGACGGCCGCCAGCGTGACGCCGAAGGGCTCGCCACCGGCGACGACGGTTGCGGCGGCCTGGGGCAGCAGCGTCCCGACCAGGGCGCCTCCCAGGCCAAAGGCCGCGAGCGAGCCGACCATGATCGAGACCGGCACGGCCGCCAAGGCGCGGGGCAGCCACGGACTCAAGGCGGTGATCGCCACCATGGCCAGCCCGATCCACAGCTCGGGGCGCCCGGCCGGATCGGCGATCAGCGGAGTGACCAGCCACGGCACGACGACCTCGCGGACGGCGATGAGCACCAGGTAACCGGTCAGCAGCCCGGCGAACAGGTGCTGGGTCCAGCCGAAGACGCGCCGCTCGCCGAGCAGCCCGCCCAGCACCGCGACGGTGGCGAGGGCCGCAATCGCGGTGGCCGAAGCATCGGTGGCCAGGCCGTTCATCGTCGCGCCGTCGGTCGCAGCAGGCGCCGGGCTGGCCCGCCGGCCAGGAGCGCCGACGCCAACCAGACGGCCGCGACCAACAGCCCCGCGGCGATGGCGGCCGGCGATGGGCCCGCGCGCTCGGCCAGCGCCGGGAAGGATCCTGCCGGGGTTCGCTCGCGGAAGGCCGCGCCCTGTCCGGGCGTCGTCAGCAGCGCGGCCAGCTGGCCGCTTGCCCGGTAGGGCTCGACCTCGGGCAACAGCACCGTGGGGGTGACGGCCACGATCTGCAGGCCCGCAGCGCGCGGCGCCACCTGCTCGACCCAGCTGCGCGGTCCGAGGTCGTTGCCCCCGACCACGACGGCGAGGTCCGTTCCATCCAGCTCATCGAGTCCGGGCGGCCCGGCGGCCGGCCGCTGACCGCTGATCGCGCCGGCCAGGCTTACCAGCGCGGCCTCGGCTCCCGGGATGAAGCCGAGGTCGGTGACGGAGCCGCGCGGGGCGCCCAGCCTATCGAGCCTGGCCATCTCGGCGACTGCCAGGGCCCGGCCCTCCGGCGTCATGCTGACGAACGAGAGCCCGGCGCCGCGATCCAGCAGGTCGGCGACGAGCGTCCGCACCGTGGGTCGCAGCTCCGGATAGGTCCCCAGGTCGGGATCGAAACCGACGAGCACGGCCGGGTCGGCGGGAAGCCGGTCGAGGACCTCGATCAGCCGCCCAGCGGGCGCCGGGTCGGAGCCGGCGATGCGCAGGCCCAGGTTCGGCCCGACGGCGACGACCAGCGCGAGCAGGCCAACCACCGCCAGCGGCAGGCCGAACCGCGCGAGGCGCTCACTCATCAGCCGGGCCGATGCCGAACATGGTGCGGGTGGCAAGGATGGCGGCGGTGATGGCGATGCCGATCAGGATCCCTCGGAAGACGCCGGCGATCGGTACCGACAGTGTCCAGGAGGCCACGCCCGACAGGGCCGTGCCCAGCGGGCCGCCGATCGGCAGCAGGGCCACGACCAGGACGAGCGCCGCCGCGACCAGTACCAGGCCCTCCCGCCCCCCGCGGATGGCCGATCGCCGCGCCGCCGACAGGGTGGCCAGGAACAGCAGGCCGAACAGGGTCGCTCCGATGGGTGCGATGAGCGCCGCCACGATCCAGCCGACCGCCGGATCTGCCGCCCCGGCCGAGCCGGGACGCAGGCCGGCCACCAGGACCGCTGCCATCCCGAGCAGCACGGCAAGGGCACCGACCGGGTCCCCGCGCCGGCGCCACAGGTCGAGGCCGCGGCGCACAGCGAGGGTCGTGCCGGTGGCAATCGCCGCGCCGGCCGCGACCGCGATGACCGCGGCGACCGCGACGCCGGCCAGATCGCCCAGCGCCGGGTTGACGACCAGCAGGTCGGCGAACAGCAGCAGGCCGACCGCGATGACCAGCGCCGGGATGGTGGCTCGCCTCACCGGCCGCCCAACCCCGCCAGCAGGCCGTCCGGATGGATGATCCCGGCCAGCGCCAGTGCGCTGCCGATCGCGATGGCCACCACCGCCAGGACGATCAGGCGGTTCGCCGCCACGGCGCTGGTGCGCTCGGTCGCATCGGACTGAAGGTCGGCGGCGGCGCCGAACAGCTCGGGCCCGATCAGCGCGCCTCCCCCTGCAAGCAGCGCCGCCGCGGCCTGCGACGGCTCCGGCGTTCCAGCCGTCAGGGCTGTGCCGGACTCGCCGCGCAGGCCCTCGAAGCCCAGCGTGGCCTCCTCGCGGCTGTTCCCGAGCGCGAATGCCGCGGCCGGTCGCGCGCGGGCCGTCATGACCAGTCCGGCGCTGGGCCCCCGGCCCTCGCCGACGACGACGACTCGCGACCGGCTCGTGCGCTCGCGGGTCGCGGTCCGGTCATGCGCCGACTCGATGGTGGTCGCGGCCGCGATGGCGGCCAGCGGATCGTTGACGAGCACGCGGACCGGCACTCCGCTGCGGGCCGCCGCGCGCGCCACGTGGCCGAGCAGCCCCATGGCGGCCAGGGTCTGGAGCCGCCCGAACGCATCGGTCGAGCGCGCCAGGCCGGCCGTGCCGAGGCTGAAGACCGCGTCGGTGCCGGCCTCTGCGGCCAGGGCCATGGCGCGGCCGACTCCGGCCAGGCCGCCAGGGTCCGACGTCACCCAGCGCGTCACCGGTCGTGCCACCAGCTGCAGGAAGACGAGCAGGACCCCGAGCGCGACCAGGGTCGTGCCGATCCCCAACCGGAATGAGGACACGCCCAGCGCGTCGCCGACGAACGAGAGCAGCCCGCCGACCAGGTCAGCCGGGGATGGCATCGGGAGTCCCATCTCGTGCCGCATCCATGGCCTCGACCAGGCGGTCCAGCCCGTCTGGCTCGTCGACCACGGCCCGCAGGTCGTCCCCGGGCGGGCCCGCGCCCATGCTCAGCCATGGGCCGATGGCCGCCCCGACGTCAGCGATCAGCGGACCCAGCGGCCGGTGGGCGTCGACCAGCAGGCGGGCGGGGGTGGTGAGTCGGTGACGTTCGATCCGGGCGGCGAGGCGCCTTGCCGCCTCGGGCGCCGTCACCGCACGCCGGCCCCGGTATCGGAGGCCCTGACCGCTTCTCGCAGCGCGCTGACCTCGGTGGCCTGCATCACCGCCAGCACGACCGACTCGATCGGCGTGTCGACGGCTCCAGCGCGAAGGGCCGGCACCACGACTGCGGCCGCCTCGTCGGGCGTGAACGCGCCGGTCTCGGTGCCCAGCAGCGCCATGGCGATCCTGCGCAGTTGCAGCGGCTCGGCGAACGCCAGCGCCGAGCGGACGGCCTGGGCCAGGACTCCGGGGTCGGCCACGCGATCGTGGCCCACCGCCACCGCATGGATCACGTAGGGCGCGGGTAGCATGCCGCCGGTGGTCACGACCGCCGAGCCGGGTGGAACCGGGGCCTGGTCGATGGCGGCTCGTTCGATCTCGATGCCTCCCCGGCGCTTCACCGCAGCCGCGGGGCCGGCCGTCATGAACAGTGACTCCGACCCGGCGATCACGATCGCGTCTACCTCGAGCTGCGCGATATCGCCCTGCCAGACGTCCATCTCGATTCGATCTGCCATTGCTCCGTGCTCGCTCCGCGACCGCCGAACGTCAACCGCTCCCGAGGTGGAGGCGCGGGAGCCTGCGACGAAGGGCGGTCGTGACCTCGTAATTGATCGTTCGACGCTCCTCGGCGACCTCCTCGGCGCTGATCCGAGCTCCACCCTGCTCGCCGATGAGCACGAATTCGTCGCTGTAGGTTACACCACCGATTCCACCGACATCCACGGTCAGCCCGTCCATGCTGACCGCGCCGACGATCGGGGCGCGTTGTCCGCGCACCAGGACCCACCCGTTGTTGGCGTGAGCGCGCGGCCAGCCATCACCGTAGCCGATGCCCAGGGTGGCGATGCGGGTCGCGCTCGCGGCCCGGAACCGCAGCCCGTAGCCGATGCCCTCGCCAGCGGCCAGGTCGAACAGCCGCAGCGGCAGTGCCTTGAGCGACAGTGCCGGGCGCAGCCCGATGTCGCGGTCGGCCGCCCAGTCGGGCAGCAGCCCGTACAGCGCTATCCCCGGGCGAATCGCATCGGCAAAGCCGATGCCGCCGGCCAGCAGGCCGCCGGTCGCGCTGACGTGCACCAGGCCGGGATCGATGCCGGCGGAGCGCATCGAGTCGAGGACGCGCGCCAGGCGCAGCAACTGGACCTCGGTGTGCGCGTCGTCCTCGCCCGGCACGGCGAGATGGCTCATCGTGCCGGCCAGCCGCAGGCTCCGGCTGCGAGCGATCCTCGCCGCCAGCATCAACGCTCCGGCCGGATCGATGCCCTGCCGGCCCAGGCCGGTGTCCACCTTCAGATGGACGCCGATGGTCCGGCCGGTCGCCTCCAGCGCTTCGATGCTGCGCTCGTCGTATACGAGTGGCTCGAGATCGAGGTCCGCCACGGCCGGCGCCTCGTCGGGCCCGATGCCCCACAACACGATGATCCGCGCGCCGATCCCGGCGCTCCTCAGCCGCTGCGCCTCGTCGATGGTCGCCACCGCCAGAATGCCCACCCCACCCGCCGTCAGCGTGCGCGCCACCTCCAAGTCCCCGTGCCCGTAGGCGTTGGCCTTGACGACGCCGATGACCTCGGCGCCGGGCGCCAGGCCCCTGACTGCTCGCAGGTTCGAGCGAATCGCGTCGTGATCGATCTCGATCCAGGCGCGGTGCGGGCTGCGGGTGGCGACGGTCACGCGCGCTCTCCACGCAGGTGCGCGATCGCCTCCGGCAGCAGGTGGGCGATGTCGCGGGCCATCACCCCGGTCGTGCCGATGCGCTCGGCTGCCAGCAGGCCGGCGGCCCCGTGGACGGCAACGCCGCAGGCCGCCGCCGCGAACGGCTCGACGCCGGCGGCAACGAATGCGCCGATCGCGCCGGCCAGCACGTCGCCGCTGCCGGCAGTGGCGAGGGCGGGCGTGGCCACGTCCGACCGCAGCACCTCGCCCCCGGGCTCGGCGACGACGCTGTGAGCGCCCTTGAGCACGACCGTCTGGTCCCAGCGCAGGGCCGCCGCCGCGACAGCGTCGGCACGCGCCGCATCGTCGTCGGCCGGCGGGGCCGCCTCGCCACTGAGTCGGGCGAACTCGCCCGGATGCGGCGTCAGCACCAGTGACGCCCCCAGTCCCTGCCACCAGCGCGCCTGGCCGGACAGCGCGTTGAGGCCGTCGGCATCGACCACCACCGTGCCCCCCATGGCCGTGATCAGCTGCCTGGCGCGCCTCTGGGTCGCAGGCTGCGACCCGAGCCCCGGACCGATGACCATGGCGTCGAATCCGGGGGCGGCCGTGGCGATCCGCCGCCACCCGCCCGGCGAGATGAGGCCTGGCGCCTCCTCGTCGAGCGCCATCCAGGTCAGCTCGGGAACGGCGCCGGCCGTCCGGATGGCGACCGACTCGGCGGTGGCCACGCAGACCAATCCGGCTCCGGCCCGCATCGCGCCAAGGCCGGCCAGCACGGCCGCGCCCGGATAGTCGATGGATCCAGCGATGATCAGCAGCTTGCCGAACGTCCCCTTGTGGGCGCGCTCGGGCCGCGCCGGCAGGTTGCGCGCCACCCAGCGCTGCGTGATCGAGCGCGCCGCCGTCATGGCCGGGACGGCGTCATGCTGACTCCCGATGCGCCACCGCGACCGCCATCGCCATGTGGCGCTCGTGAGAGATCGACACGCTCACCTCGCCGAGGCCCATCGCCTCGGCTCGCCGCGCCGCGCGCCCGTGCAGGTTCACCTGCGGTGCTCCGGCCCGGTTGGGCAGGATCTCGATCTCGCGCCAGCCAACGCCGCGCACGCCGAGGCCGAGGACCTTGCTGATCGCCTCCTTGGCCGCCCAGCGGCCGGCAAGGCGTTCGACGCGGCCGCCCACGTAGCGGCGCTCGGCGTCGGTCAGGACGCGGTGGCGGAAGCGATCCGGAAAGCGCTCCAGCACGCCCACGATGCGATCGATGTCGATCAGGTCTATCCCGATCTCGTGGCGGCTCATTGACGGCGATGGTCCGGCCTACTCGACCGTGACGCTCTTGGCCAGGTTGCGTGGCTGGTCCACGTCGGTGCCGCGCGCCACGGCCATCTCGTAGGCCAGCAGCTGGAGCGGCAGCACGGCGACCACCGGGCTGATGGCCTCGGGCGTCTCGGGCACCCAGATCACGTCGTGGGCGTAGTGGGCGATCGCCTCGTCGCCATCGGTGGCGATGGCGATGATCGGTGCCGAACGCGCTCGAGCCTCGGCCACGTTGCTGACGACCTTCTCGTAGACGGCACCGGCGGTGGCGATGGCGACCAGCGGCGTGTCGGCGTCGAGCAGGGCGATCGGGCCATGCTTGAGCTCGCCCGCGGCGTAGCCCTCGGCATGCACGTAGCTGAGCTCCTTGAGCTTGAGGGCGCCCTCCATGGCGATCGGGAAGCCCACGCCACGCCCGATGTAGATGAAGTCGTTGACGCGCGCGTATCGAATCGCGAGCTTCTTGATCTGCGGCGCCAGCCTGAGCGTCTCGGCCGCCAGCCGCGGCAGGCTGCGCAGGGCCTCCCCGTACATGCGCAGCCTCGAATCGGTCAGCCTGCCGCGCAGGCGGGCCAGGTACAGGGCGACCAGGGTGAGCACGACCACCTGGGTGACGAAGGCTTTGGTGCTGGCAACCGCGATCTCCGGCCCGGCCTGGAGGTGGATGACCGCATCGGCCCCACGGGTGATGGCGCTGCCCACGACGTTGGTCACGACCACCACCGTGGCGCCACGCTCCTGGGCCAGCTTGAGCGGCGCGAGCGTGTCGGCGGTCTCGCCCGACTGGCTGACACCGATGACGAGGGTCCGCTCATCGAGCGGCGGGGGCGCGTAGCGCATCTCCGAGCCCACCTGCATGGTCGCGGCCAACTCGGCCCAATCCTGGATCAGGTACGCGCCGACCTGCGAGGCGTAGCTGGCCGTTCCGCAGCCGACGATGTAGACGCGTTCGGCCGCAGCCAGCTTGTCGGCGATGGCATCAAGCTCGGTCAGGGTCAGGTTGCCGGTTGCATCCACCCGGCCACGCAGCGACTCCTGGATGGCGTGGGGCTGCTCGTAGATCTCCTTGAGCGTGAAGTGCGGGAATCCGCCCTTCTCGGCCGCCTCGATGTTCCAGTGGATCTGGATGGCGTCGCGGTGCCGTTCCTCCCCATCCAGCGACAGGATCCGGGTGCCGTTCGGCGTGACATCGGCGATGTCGCCCTCGTGCAGGATGACGACGTTCTTGGTGTGCTCCAGGATGGCCGGGACGTCGCTGGCCAGGAACCCCTCGCCATCGCCGAGCCCGACTATCAGCGGGACGTTCATCCGGGCGCCAACGATGCGGTCGGGGTGGTCGGTGTGCATGACGCCGATGGCATACGCGCCGCGCACCTCGCCCAGCGCCAGGCGCACGGCCTCCACCAGGTCGCCGGTGTACTTGGATTCGATGAGGTGCGCCAGCACCTCGGTATCGGTCTCGGAGGCGAAGCGGTGGCCGGTGGCCGCCAGCCGCTGCTTGATCTCGGCGTAGTTCTCGATGATCCCGTTGTGGATCAGGGCGAGGTGGCCGGTGCAGTCGGTGTGCGGATGCGCGTTGGTGTCGTTCGGGCTGCCATGGGTGGCCCAGCGGGTGTGACCGATGCCGGGATGGCCCACCGGCGCATCGCCGTTGAGCTGCTCGGTCAGGTTGTTGAGCTTGCCCGCCTTCTTCTCGACCACCACCCGCCCGTCATCGGTGACGACCGCGATGCCGGCCGAGTCGTAGCCACGGTACTCGAGGCGCCGCAGGCCCTCGATCAGGATGGGCGCGGCGTCACGCGGACCGACGTAGCCGACGATGCCGCACATTGATCCTCCTAGTTGAGTCGCGCCTCGGCGAGCGCTGCGAGCTCGCGGGCGATTCGATCGATCTGGTGAGCGTCGTCGCCCTCGACCATGATCCGGATGGTTGGCTCGGTCCCGGACGGCCGAACGAGGACTCGCCCGCGCTGCCCCATCTCGAGGGCGGCGCGCTCGACGGCGGCCACGAAAGCATAGTCCGCCTGCCACTGATCGCGGCGGCGGACAGCCGAGTTTAGCATCACCTGGGGCAGCCTTGGGATGCGGCCGGTCAGTTCGGAGAGCGGTAGCGAGGCGCCCCGCATGGCTCGCGCCAGCTCGATGGCGGTCAGGAGGCCGTCGCCGGTGGTCGAGCGGTCGCGAAAGATGATGTGGCCCGACTGCTCGCCCCCCAGCACGGCATCCTCGCGCTCCATGGCCTCGAGCACGTGCCGGTCGCCGACCGGGGTTCGAACCATCCTGCCTCCCGCCTGAACGACGGCGCGCTCCAGGCCGCCGTTGCTCAGGACGGTCGCCACCAGGACGTTGTTGCGCAGCGTGCCGGCGGCCAGGCGCTCGAGCGCGCAGATGCCCATTACCGCGTCGCCGTCCACGATCACGCCACGCTCGTCCACCGCGATCAGGCGATCCGCGTCTCCATCGAAGGCGAATCCCACGTCCAGCGCCGCGGCCGCAACGGTCTCAGCGAGGCGCTCCGGGTGGGTGGAGCCACACCCGTCGTTGATGTTGATGCCGTTGGGCGCATCGAACAGGACCGTCACCTCTGCGCCCAGCGACCGGAACAATGCCGGGGCAACCCCACTGGCCGATCCGTTGGCGCAGTCGAGGCCGATGCGCAGGCCGTCGAACGTGCTGCCAGCGACCTCGCTCAGGTGGCCGAGGTAGCGCTCGATGGCGTCGGGGTCCGCCTGCAGCCGGCCCAGGCGGTCGTTTGGCGCGTCACCGCTCGCCGCGGCGTCGATCAGCGCGTCCAGCTCGGCCTCGGTTCGATCATCGGCCTTGCGGCCGCCAACCACGACCTTGAGCCCGTTGTCCGGGGCGGGGTTGTGCGAGGCCGAGATCATGATCCCGGCCGCGTAGCGCGGGTCGCAACTGGCGTGGACCAGGCAGGGCGTCGTGACGATCCCAAGGTCGACCGTATCGGTCCCGGTGCCCGCGAGGCCGGCGGTCAACGCCGCGACCAGCATCTCGCCCGAACGGCGCGTGTCGCGGCCCACCACGACCGTCGAACCATGGCCCGCCAGCCGGCTGCCGACCGCCCGGCCGAGGGCAAGGGCCAGGTCGGCGGTGACCTCGTCACCGACCCGGCCGCGGATGCCGTCGGTCCCGAAGCGTCCCGCCATCCTAGGGCGCCGGCGACCCGGAGGGCTCGGACGGCTCGACGATCGTCACCCGCACGCTGCCCGGCTGCAGGCTCAGAAGCTCCACTCCGGGCGGGAGGCCGGCCAGGCTCAGTTGCAGCGTGTAGCTGCCGCCGACGAGGCCGGTGACGTCCACGCTCGGGGTCACGTCGGACGCGGATAGGGCGCTGAGCGCCGCGCCGCTGCCACTCAGGGTGACCGACACCCGCTCGATGCCCGGCAGGCAGGCGTTGTCGCCTGCCCCGGTGCACACGACTCCGACGACGAAGGTGCGGCTGGACACCGAGGGACCGATGATGGCCTCCACGGTCACCGTGTCCTCCTCGCCGGTGGCCAGCCGGATGCCGTCCGGCAGCTGCAGGGCGACGTCGAAGGTCCGGGTCTCGGACAGGCCGTCGATGCTGATCGGTTCGGTGGCGATGGAGCGCACGTTCGATAGTTGCTCGGGAAGGCCGACGATGGTGACCAGGGCCGGTTCCACGCTGAGCTGCTCCAGCGCGAAGCCGGGTGCCGGAGCGCCGGACTCGACGACCGGTCGCACCGCGACCGTCGTTCGAGTCTCCACCGCGTTGACGTCAACCTGGACCGAGACCGACTCCGGATCGATGTCGATCATCCCCTCGCCGACCGGCTGGCCCTCGATGTCCACCGGCGTCACCGTGACGGCCTCGTTGATGTCGATGCCCGAAGCGGGAATGCTCACCAGGGCGACCACGCGATCGATGCGCTCGACGACCGATGCAGGTCCCCGCACGGCGACCTGGGCAGGACTGGCCACCGGCCGTCCGATCTCGAGCCCATCGGGGATCGGGCCGGGCTCGACCTCGACGTTGATGGTGCGGGTCGCGATCCTGTCCACCGATACCCTCACCGACGACGGACTGACCGAGACGACCTCGATCCCGGTGCGCAGGGCCCGGACCGTGACCGGCAGCTGCTGTGGTTCCGGCGCCAGTTCCATGTCGTAGCGCGACACGTCCACCTGGGCCACGAAGTCGTCGGCGCTCAAGTTCGTCGCCGCACCGGCCGCGGCGCGGTAGCGCACCTCGGTCAGGCCGAGGTCGCCGGACAGCACGAATGCGTCGCGCGAGACGTTGACCTGGTCGATGCGCACCTGCAGGACGTCCTCCGAGAACGAGCCGGAGAAGACGAGGCCGGTGTACAGCGCCGTCGCCAGCAGCACGGCCGATAGCTTCAGTTGCCAGTTGCGAAATAGCCAGCGCATGTCAGTGCCTCGCCACCACGCGCGCCTCGGGATCTATCGGCTCAGCCTCGTCGGACGGCTCGTCGGGGTGCAACTGCCATCGGCCGTCGACCGAGCGGCGCAGGAAGCCGATGGCCCGTCGCGGCGCCTGGGGCCGGATCAGGTTGAACAGGCGGCGGCGCAGCTGGTCCTCGGTCAGGTTGCGCTCGATGCGGCCGCGCACCACCACGCTGATCGAGCCCGACTCCTCGCTGACCACCACGACCACCGCATCGGTCTGCTCGCTGATGCCGATCGCCGCGCGGTGGCGCGTGCCGTAGCGCTCGCTGTCGAGCACGGTCTGGCTCATCGGCAGCAGCACCCCGGCGGCGGTGATCCGCTCGCCCGACACGATCACCGCGCCGTCATGCAATGCCGTGCCGCGGTAGAAGATCGTCACCAGCAGCTCGGCGCGCAGGTCGGCGTGGATCGGCACTCCCGACTCGGCGGCCAGGTCCTGCAGCCCCGTCTCTCGCTCCAGCGCGATGAGCGCGCCGTGCCTCGATCCGGCCAGGATGCGCGCCGCGCGGCTGATCTCGCGGGCGACCCGCTCGGCGCTGGCCACCTCGCTGCTGACGAAGAAGCGATTCACGCTGCCGATGCGCCCGATCTGCTCGAGAGCGCGACGCAGCTCCGGTTGGAAGACGACCACGATGGCGAACAGGCCGGCCAGCGCGGCGCTCTCCATGAGGGTGCGCAGCAGCTCCAGGCCGAAGAACACCGCGGCCAGGTAGACCAGGTACAGGATCGACAGCCCGATGACGATCCGCACCGCGCGCGTGCCGCGGATCAGGATGAACAGCCAGTAGATGACGATCGATACCAGCCCGATGTCGATGATCGACGTCCAGCTGCCCATCAGGTAGGTGTTGAAGAAGTCGCGGATCGCGTCGATCACAAGGATTTCGTGCCTGCGTCATCCAGCGGCGATGGGAGGTCGATGATACCAAAGAGCCCCGGCGATTCTGCCGGGGCCCCGTGGGTGGCGGTGGATCAGCGCTTGGTGTACTGCGGCGCCTTGCGCGCGCGCTTGAGCCCGTACTTCTTGCGCTCCTTGGCCCGCGGATCGCGGGTCAGCAGGCCCGCCTCGCGCAGGGCGCCGCGGGCGTCCGGCAGGGCGCTGAGCAGCGCACGGGCAATGCCGTGGCGAATCGCGCCGACCTGCCCGGAGACGCCGCCACCGGCGACCAGGACGCTGGCCGAGTAGCGACCCTCGGTGTCGGTGACGCGGAACGGCAGGACCAGGGCCGAGCGGCCCGCGGCTCCTCCGAAGTACTCGTCGGAGGGCTTGCCATTGACGATGATGCTGCCGTCGCCCGGCAGCAGCCGGACGCGTGCCACGGCGGTCTTGCGACGGCCGGTGCCGTAGACGTAATTCGTGCTCATGTGCTCTGTTACAGCTCCACTGTGATCGGCTGCTGGGCCTGGTGCGGATGCTCGGAGCCGCGGTAGACCTTCAGCTTGCGGAACATGGCCCGGCCGAGCCGGTTCTGGGGCAGCATGCCCTTGACCGCGCGCTCAATGACCAGCTCGGGCTTGCGCTCCAGCAGCGTCCCGAGGCTCTCCTCGCGCAGTCCGCCGGGATAGTTCGAATGACGGAAGTAGGACTTCTGGCGCAGCTTGTCGCCAGTCACGCGGATGCTGCCCGCGTTGAGGACCACGACGTGGTCCCCGGTATCGAGGTGGGGCGAGTAGGTCGGCTTGTGCTTGCCCTCGAGCAGGGTGGCGATGCGCGTCGCCAGCCGGCCGAGAGTCTGGTCGGTCGCATCAACGACCCACCAGCCGCGCTCGATCTCGCTCGCCTTGACGGCGTAGGTCTTCACTTTGCCTGCTCTCTAACTGCTTGGTTGCGATTTTCGGTTGATCTGGCTGACCTGCCGGTACACGACGCGCTCGAGCACGAGGCCCCTGGCCGGCACCGCGCGCCCATGCAGCGCACGTCGCCTGGGATCGAGCACCTCGTCCACCTCCTCCGGCGCCAGCCGCCCCCGGCCGACCTCCAACAGGAGGGCGACCAGGCTGCGCACCATGCGTCGCAGGAATGCGTTGGCCGTGACCCGGATCTCGACGAGGTCTCCGCGCCGCGTCACCCGCACCTCGGCGAGGTGCCGAACCGTCCGGTCGCGCGCATGGCTGCCGAGGGCCGCGAAGTCGCGCTCCCCGACCATGCGTGCCGCGGCGGCCTGCATGGCCGCCACGTCGAGACGATCGTCGATCTCGAGCGTGCGATGCCGCTCCAGCGGCTGCCTCGTGCCGTTCATTCGCACCCGGTAGCGGTACACGCGCCACAGCGCGTCCCGCCTCGGATCGAATTGCGGCCCGACGCTCCGCAGTGCGCGCACTGCCAGGTCCGATGGCAGCGCGGCGTTGAGCCGTCGCTGCAGCTCTGGCAGGCCGCCGCCGCGCGGGATGACCCGCGGGACGCGGAATGCCGCGACCTGGCCGGTGGCGTGCACCCCGGCATCGGTACGCCCGGCGAGACGGACGCGCGTCCGCTCGCCGATCAGCCTGTTAAGGGCCGTCTCCAGCTCCCCCTGCACGGTCCTGGCATTCGGCTGGACCTGGGAGCCGGCGAAGGCCGACCCGTCGTACTCGATGGTCGCCCGGACGCTTCGCTGCGCGCGGGTGGCCATCGGGTGTGATCGGTGTTCGATTGGCGAGCCCGTCCGAATCAGACGAGCTCGATCTGGACCATGGACGCGGCGTCGCCGGCGCGCTGGCCGATCTTGACGATCCGCGTGAAGCCCGAGGCCCGGTCGGCGTACTTGCCGGCCAGCTCGCCCATGAGCTTCTCGACGATGAGCGGCTCGTGAGGCATCCGGCCGACCAGCTGACGGCGAGCGTGCAGGTCGCCGCGCTTGGCGAGGGTGATCATGCCGTCCACCAGGCCGCGCACCTCCTTGGCCTTGGCCTCGGTCGTGCGCACCCGCTCGTAGCGAATGACCGCGACGGCCAGGTTGCCCAACATCGCCGTGCGATGGTCGGTGGTTCGGCCGAGCTTCCGTCCGGATGTGCGGTGCGTCACCTCGATCAGGCCTCGCGGTCGAGTTCGGCCGCCGCGGCCTCGTCGAGCTCGGCCGATGCGGGCAGGTCGGACTCATCGGTGCTCATGGCAGCCGACTCGGGACTGATGAAGCCGCGCAGCGCAAGGCGCTCCTTGAGCTCATCGAGGCTCTTCTGGCCGAAGTTGCGCATGCGCAGGAACTCGTCGTCCGATAGCGACAGCACCTGGCCGACCTTGGTGATCGAGTTGCGCTTCAGGCTGTTGTACGCCCGCATCGGCAGGTCGAGCTCCTCGATCGGCGCGTCGAGCATGTTCGCCGATGGCGATGCCGCCTCGTCCGCCGCGCCAGCGGAGGCGGGGCGACCGATCTCGGCGAAGCGACCGAACTCGCGCACCAGGATGTCCGCGGCCTGGCTGAGGGCGGCCTGCGCGGTGGTGGTGCCATCGGTCTCGATCTCGAGCGTCAGCTTGTCGAAGTTGGTCATCTGGCCCACGCGCGTCTTCTCCACCCCGTAGTTGACGCGACGGACCGGCGAGAAGATGGCATCGACCGGGATGACGCCGATCGGCATCTCCTCGGTGTGCTCGGCCGGTCGGTAACCCATGCCCGTCTCGACGGTCAGGTCCATCTCGATGGAGCCCGAATCGGAGTCGAGCGTCAGCAGGACGAGGTCCGGGTTGATGATCTCGACGTCGGCGGACTCACCGATGTCCGCCGCGGTGACCGGGCCGGCACCGCGCTTGACGAGCTTGAGCGTCAGCGCGTGATGGGCGAAGGAACGCAGGCGCAACTTCTTGACGTTGAGCACGATCTGGGTAACGTCCTCCTTGACGTTGGGGATCGTGCTGAACTCGTGGAAGATGCCCGCGACCTGGATGTTGGTCACGGCGGCGCCCTCCAGCGAGCTGAGCAGGACGCGGCGCAGGGCGTTCCCGAGCGTCACGCCATATCCCTCCTGGAGCGGCGTCACCTCGAAATGGCTGAGCGTTCCCTCGGCGCGCACCTCTTCGATGCGCGGCTCCGGAATGGGCTGCTCGTGCTGCTGTGGTGTTGTCTCGAGATCGATCATTGGATGCGATTGACTCCTAGCGCGAGTAGTACTCGACGACGAGCTGCTCGTTGAACTCGAGCGGCATCTGCTCGCGCGCCGGTTCGGCAAGCACGGTTCCCGACAGCTTTGCCGGATCGACGCTCACCCACTCGGGGACCTGGGCCGCCCGGATGACCTCGGCGGCGGACTTGAAGTACTCGCGTCCGCGGCGGCTCTCACGGACCTCGATCCGGTCGCCGACCTTGGTCGCGAAGCTGGGGACGTTGGTGGGGCGGCCGTTGACCGCGAAGTGGCCGTGCGTGACCAGCTGGCGCGCCTGTGAGCGGCTGGTGGCGAAGCCCATGCGAAACACGACGTTGTCGAGTCGCATCTCGAGCATCCGCAGCAGGTTCTCGCCGGTCACGCCCTTGCGCGCATCGGCCTTGGCGAAGTAATTGCGGAACTGGCGCTCCAGGACCGAGTAACTCTTGCGGACCTTCTGCTTCTCGCGCAACTGGAGGCCGTACTCGCTCACCTTGCGGCGGCGCATGGTGTTCATGCCCGGCGGCGAGCTGCGACGCTCGAAGGCGCACTTGCGGCTGTAGCAGCGGCTGCCCTTCAGGAAGAGCTTGAGGCCCTCCCGGCGGCAGATGCGGCAGACCGCGTCGGTGTAGCGTGCCATCTCGACCCCCTACACCCGGCGCCGCTTGGGAGGGCGGCAGCCGTTGTGCGGGATGGGCGTCACATCGGTGATGGCAGTCACCTCGAGCCCGGCGGCCTGCAGGGAGCGGATCGCCTGCTCGCGTCCACCCCCGGGTCCCTTGACGAAGACCTCGATCTGGCGCATGCCGTGCTCCATGGCCCGCCTGGCGGCGAGATCGGCGGTCTGTGCGGCGGCGAACGGGGTGCTCTTGCGGGAGCCCTTGAATCCGACAAGTCCGGCGCTGCCCCAGCTGATGACGTTACCGATGGGGTCGGTGATGGTCACGATCGTGTTGTTGAACGTGGACTGGATGTGCGCGTGCCCCGCCGGCACGTTCTTTCGCTCGCGCTTCTTGCCGCGCTGAGCGCGCTTACGTTCTGCCATGAGACTCCCGTTACTTCTTGCGGCGCACGCCGACCGTCTTCTTGGCGCCGCGGCGCTGTCGCGCGTTGGTCTTGGTTCGCTGCCCGCGCACCGGCAGGTTGCGCCGGTGACGCAGTCCGCGGTACGACCCGATCTCCATCAGGCGCTTGACGTTGAGGCTGACCTCCCGACGGAGGTCGCCCTCGACCTTGAACTGGCGGTCGACGATCTCGCGGATGCGGTTGACCTCGTCATCGGTCAGGTCGCGCACGCGCGTGTCCGCCGAAACGTTGGCCGCGCCGATGACCCTGGCGGCGGAGGTGGGGCCGATGCCGTGGATGTAGGTGAGGCTGACGACCACGCGCTTGTCGCGCGGGATGTCGACGCCGGCAATACGAGCCACGATCAGCCTACCCCTGTCGCTGCTTGTGCTTGGGGATGACGCAGATGACCATCACCACGCCCGAGCGCTTGATGACCTTGCAGCGCTCGCAGCGGGGCTTCACGGACGCAGAAACCTTCATCTCATCCTGTACGTGATGCGACCCCGGGTGAGGTCATAGGGACTCAGCTCGACTCGGACGGTGTCGCCGGGCAGGATGCGGATGAAGTTCTGGCGCAGCTTGCCGGAGATGTGCGCGAGCACCTCGTGCCCGTTCTCCAGTCGCACCTTGAACATCGCGTTGGGCAGGGGCAGGACGACCTCGCCCTCTACCTCGATTGCATCCTTCTTCGCCAAGCGCTACGCACCCCGAAACCGGCATTGATCAATTGGAATGGGATTGACACACAGAAAGGCCGCCGCACTCGGCGACCCGAACCGGGAGTATACATCACCTGGCGGTCGAGGCACAAGACGGCTCATCGGCCCGCGGTGAGCAGCTCGGGGCCGCCGGCGGTGACGGCGATGGTGTTCTCGAAATGCGCCGATGTCGCGCCATCCGCGGTCCGGACGGTCCAGCCATCGTCGGCGACGTAGACCTCGTCCCCGCCCAGGTTGAACATGGGCTCGATGGCGAAGCACATGCCCTCCTCGATGAGCATGCCGGTGCCGGGGCGGCCGTAGTTGGGGACCTGGGGATCCTCGTGCATGGCGCGACCGATGCCATGCCCCACGAACGGGCGAACGATGCCGTACCCATGCTGGTGAGCGACGGACTCGATCGCGTGCCCGACGTCCCCGAGGCGGTTGCCCGCCACGGCGGCAGCGATCCCCGCCTCCATCCCCCGCCGCGTGGCATCGATCAGCTCGGACAGGTCACGCGGCACGCGCCCGACCGGCCAGGTCCGGGCACAGTCGCCGTGCCAGCCGTCGAGGATGCAGCCGATGTCGATGCTCACGATGTCACCGTCGGCCAGGCGGCGGCGCGACGACGGGATGCCGTGGACGACCTCATCGTTGATACTGGCGCAGATGACGCCGGGGAACGGCGGGTTGGCCCCGTAGCCAAGAAAGGAGCTGACCGCACCCGCCTCGGTGATCATGCGCGCCGCGATCCGGTCCAGGTCGGCGGTGCTGACGCCGGGGCGAATCTCCGCCCGCAGGACGTCGAGGATGTCGGCCAGTACCGCACCGGCCGCGCGCATCGACTCGATCTCGGCCGGCCGCTTGATGGTGACGGCGCTCGCTCCTCTCATGCTCGGCCGTCCGCGCGAGCGGCGAGGTGAGCCATGATGTCCGAGGTGACCGCGTCGATCGACTGCCGGCCGTCGACGCGCACCACCCTCCCCGACCGGTCGTAATGGTCGATCACCTCGAGCATGGGCGGGATCTGGCGCTCGAGCCGGGCCCGGACCACCTCGGGGCGATCGTCGTCGCGTTGCACCAGGTCGGTGCCGTCGCGATCGCAACGGCCGGAGGCCGCGGGCGGATCGGTCAGCTCGTGGTACGGCGTACCGCAGGTCGGGCACACCCAGCGACCGGCCAGGCGCTCGACCAGCACATCGTCGGGGACCTCGATGTACACGACCGCGTCGATGCGGTCGCCTCGTTCGGCCAGCACGTTGTCGAGGGCGGCGGCCTGTCCGACGGTGCGCGGGAAGCCATCCAGGATCGCCCCGCGCTCCGCGCTCGGGCGTGACAGCTCGTCCATGAACATCGAGATGGTCAGCGCATCGGGCACGAGCTCGCCGCGGTCCATGTAGACGCGCGCCCGCGCGCCAAGTTCGGTGCGCGCCGCGATGGCGGCGCGAAACAGGTTGCCCGATGCCAGGTGCGGAGTCCCCAACTCGACCGCGAGCCGATCGGCCTGGGTGCCCTTGCCGGCACCCGCCGCGCCCATGAGCAGGATGATCCGGCGTTTGCCGCCGCCCGGTCCGGTGGCGGACCGATCGTCGGTCACCGCATGAAGCCCTCGTAGTGACGCATCATCATCTGGGCCTCGAGCTGCTTCATGGTCTCGACCACCACGCTCACGATGATCAGGATGCTCGTGCCGCCCAGCTGCAGGTTGTTGGTGCCGGGGATGATGGCGGTCACGATGTAGGGCAGGACGGCGATGAACCCGAGGAACAACGCGCCGCCGAGCGTGATCCGGTTCGTCACGCGCGCCAGGAACTCCTCCGTCGGCTTGCCGGGTCGAATGCCGGGGATGAAGCCGCCGTTCTTGCGCAGGTAGTCGGCGGTCTGGTCCGGTCGGAACTGGAACGCGGTGTAGAAGTACGTGAAGAACACCACCAGCACGAAGTAGAGCCCGCCGTACAGCAGCAGGTTGTTTGAGCCGTTGAGGTTCTGGCTGATCCAGGTGGCGGTGTCACGCACCCAGGGAATGTCGCTGGTCGTGAAGTAGGCGGCGATCTGTGCGGGGAACAGCAGGATGCTGACCGCGAAGATGATCGGGATCACACCGGCCATCGTCACCTTGAGCGGCAGGTACTGCGTCTGGCCCTGGTACATGCGACGGCCGCGCACCCGGCTGGCGTACTGGACCGGGATGCGTCGCTGCCCCTCGTTGATGAACACGATGGCGGCGATGACGACGACGCCGAGGATGATGAACGGGATGATGCGGGCCAGCCCATCGGGCGCCGACAGGATCGGCCCGATCTGCTGTGGGATGCTGCCCACGATGCCGGCGAAGATGATGAAGCTGATGCCGTTGCCCAGGCCGCGTTCGCTGATGAGCTCGCCGAGCCACATGAGCAGGATCGTCCCGGCCGTGAAGCTGAGCAGCAGGCTGATCGTCTCGATGCTGAACAGGTCGTTGGCCGGGATGACCCCGTTGGCGCTCAGCAGGACGCTGATGCCGTAACCCTGTGCCAGCGCGAGCGGGATGGTGAGCACGCGCGTGTACTGGTTGATCTTGTTGCGCCCGTACTCGCCCTCGCGGCTCAGCTCCTCGAGCGACGGGATGACGCCGCGCATCAGCTGCATGATGATGCTGGCGTTGATGTACGGGTTGACGCCGAGGCCGATGATCGAGGCCGCCGCCAGGCCGCCGCCCGAGAAGATGTTCAAGATTCCGAGCAGCGGGTTGTCGGTGAACAGGTTCGTCAGAGCTGCCGTGTTGACGTTCGGGATGGGCACGTTGGTCAGCGCCCGGAAGATCAGCAGGATCCCGAGCGTGAACAGCAGCTTGCGCCGGATGTCCGGCGCACGGAAGGCGGTGACGACCGTCTCGATCAAGGTTCGGTCTCGCTCTAGTTGTCGGTGGCGGGCTCGACGGCCCCGGCCTTCTCCGCCGCTGCCGAATCACCCGTGGCCGCCTGGCCCTCGTCGCGGCGGCGCCGCTTCGGAACGGGCAGCAGCTCGTCGAGCGGGGCGTTATCCGGCCAGCTCAGGCGTTGCGGCGTGCTGCCGGCCGCGGCCAGCTTGTCGAGCGCGCTCTTGCTGAAGGCGTGGGCGTGGATGGTGATCCCGGCCGGCGCCTCACCGACGCCGAGGATCTTGATCGGCGTCCGCGTGTCGCCGATGAGGCCGTCGTGGGCCAGCACGTCTGGCGTGACGAGCGTGCCCGCCTCCAGCGAACCCAGGCGGCCCAGGTTGACCGGGACGTACTCGACCCGGCCACGGTTGCGGAAGCCGTGCAGCTTCGGGGTGCGGACGTGAAGCGGCGTCTGGCCGCCCTCGAACCAGGCCGGCAGGTTGCCGCCGGCGCGAGCCTTCTGGCCCTTCGTCCCGCGGCCGGCCGTCTTGCCGCGTCCGGAGCCGTGGCCGCGCCCGACGCGACGCGACGGCTTGCGAGAGCCGGGGGTCGGGTGCAGATCATGGAGCTTCACTGCTTCTCCTCGTTGGTGGCCGGCGCATCCGACTGCTCGGCGACCTCGACCAGGAATGCGACGCGACGGATCATGCCGCGCGTCATGGGCGTGTCGGCCACCTCGACCGACTGGTTGAGCCGATGCAGCCCGAGCGCGCGGATCGTGCCCCGCGCACCCGCGCGATGACCGATGGTGGAGCGGACCCAGGTGACCTTGATGGTGCGCGGCGCGTCAGCGGTCACGGCGACCTCCCGGGCCGGCGTTCATCGGCTCGCGTCGCTCCGGGACCTCGTGCGGCGTGCGCGCCAGCTCCGCGCCGCGCTTGCCGAGCAGTTGCTCGGCGCTTCGTCCACGGAGCGCGGCGATCGCATCGGCCGAGCGCAGTGCGGCGAGGCACTCGATGGTGGCGCGCACCACGTTGATCGGGTTGGTAGAACCCTGGGCCTTGCTCAGCAGGTCCCGGATGCCGGCCACCTCGACCACCGAGCGGACCGAGCCACCGGCGATGACGCCGGTACCGGCGCTGGCCGGCTTGAGCATGACCCGCGCCGCGCCGTAATGGCGATGGACCTCGTGCGGGATGGTGGATCCAACCAGCGGCACCTTGATCAGGTGCTTCTTGGCGTCCTCGACGCCCTTGCGAATCGCCTCGGGCACCTCGCCGGCCTTGCCGATGCCGGCCCCGACCGTGCCATTCCCGTCGCCAACGACCACGACCGCGCTGAAGCTGAAGCGGCGCCCGCCCTGGACGACCTTCGCGACGCGGTTGATCTGGACGACCTTCTCCTCCAGGTTGAGCTTGGACGGATCGATCCGTGCCATGTGCGTGTCTCCTCTCGCCTACAGGTTGAGGCCGCCCTCGCGGGCGCCCTCAGCGAGCGAGCGGACCCGCCCGTGGTACTGGTAGCCACCCCGATCGAGCACGACGGCCGTCACGCCCGCCGCCCTGGCCCGCTCGGCGATGGCAAGGCCCACGGACCGCGCGACGTCCACCTTGGTCGCCCCGTCGAGCCCGCTCTCGCGGCTCGATGCGGCGGCCAGCGTCCGGCCGGTCTGGTCGTCGATGACCTGGGCATAGATGAACTTCGCGCTGCGGAAGACCGACAGGCGCGGGCGCTCCGCGCTGCCGCTGACGCGCAGGCGCAGGCGCTCGTGTCGCTTGCGACGCAGGGCGTCGCGTGATGGGTTCGTCATCGGTGCATCAGCCTCCGCCGACCTTGCCGGCCTTGCCCGCCTTGCGCAGGATCTTCTCGCCGGCGTAGCGAATGCCCTTGCCCTTGTACGGCTCGGGCTTGCGGCGGGAACGGATGTCCGCGGCCACTTGGCCGACCAGCTCCTTGTCGGCGCCGAACACGCCGATGCGGGTCGGGTTCTCCACGCGGAACTCGATTCCGGCCGGAGGATCGATCTCCACCGGGTGCGAGTAGCCCAGAGCCAGGACCAGCTTGCTGCCCTGGAGCGCAGCACGGTAGCCGACCCCGCTGATCTCCAGGTTCCTGGTGAAGCCGGTCGTCACCCCGACGACCATGTTGTTGACCAGCGTGCGGGTCAGGCCGTGCAGCGAACGATGGCGCGGCTCGTCCGATGGCCGGACCACGCGCAGTTGGCCGTCCTCGCGCTCCAGGGCCATGTCGGCGTGCAGGTCGCGCTCGAGCGTGCCGAGCGGGCCGCGGACCGTCAGGCGGTTGCCCTGGTGGCTCACCTCCACTCCGGTCGGGAGCGGAATCGGCATGCGTCCGATTCGAGACATGTCAGTTGCTCCTTACCAGACGTAGCACAGGACCTCGCCACCGAGGTTCTGCTTCCGTGCATCGCTGCCGGTCATGATCCCGTGGGAGGTGGACAGGATGGCCAGGCCCAGGCCGCCGAGGACGCGCGGGATCTCCGTCTTGCGCGCGTACACCCGCAGTCCTGGCTTGCTGATTCGCTTCAGGCCGGACACGACCGGCGTCCGCCCCTCGACGTACTTGAGGCGCAGGGTCAGCGCCTCTCCGACGCCATCGGGCGTCGCAGAGAAGCTCTCGATGAAGCCCTCCTCGGCCAGGATCCGCGCGATCTCGCGCTTGATCCGCGACGAAGGCAGCGTCAGTTCCCTGTGCCGGGCCATGCTGGCGTTGCGGATGCGCGTCAGCATGTCGGCGATCGGATCGGTCACGTTCATGTGGTCTTCGTTCTTCTCCTCGGCGGTGGTTCGCCCCGCGGGGCGCCTGCCGCTGATGATGGCCGCGACGACGCGGCCGTTGGTCGGTGAGCGGTGCCTACCAGCTCGACTTGGTCACCCCCGGCAGCTGGCCCAGCAGGGCGCGCTCCCGGAAGCAGATGCGGCACATCGCGAAGCGACGCATGTAGCCGCGTGGACGGCCGCACACCTGGCAGCGGTTGTGGTCGCGTACCTCGAAGCGCGCCCCGCGCTTCGCCTTGGCGATCATCGACTTCTTTGCCACGTGGCTCTCCCTAGTTCTTCTGGAACGGCATGCCGAGGAGCTCCAGGAGCTTGCGCCCCTCCTCGTCGGTGCGTGCCGTGGTCACGATGCTGATCTCGAGGCCGCGGAGGCGATCGATCTTGTCGTAATCGATCTCGGGGTAGACCAACTGCTCCCGCAGGCCGAGGCTGAAGTTGCCGCGGCCGTCGAACGAGCGGGTCGGTATGCCGCGGAAGTCCCGGATGCGGGGCAGTGCCAGCGCCATGGTCCGCTCCAGGAAGTCGTACATGCGCTGGCCGCGCAGCGTCACCTTGGCGCCGATCGGCATCCCGGTGCGCAGGCGGAACTGCGCGATGCTGCGCGTGGCACGCGTCACGATCGGCTTCTGGCCGGTGATGGTGGCCAGATCGCCGACGGCGGCGTCGAGCGCCTTGGCGTTGGCGATCGCCTCTCCGAGGCCGATGTTGACCACGACCTTGCTTACACGCGGGATCTGCATCGGGTTGCTGTAGTCGAACTCGCGCTGCAACGCCGGGACGACCTCGTCACGGTACCGGCGTCGCAACCCACCGACCTCGGGGGCCGGATGCCGGCCCGGTCCACCGGTGCGGCCATTGGCCTTCTCCGCCCTGCCGCGTGCGCCCTTGCGGGCTGGTGCGGCCTCCTTGGCGGCGGCCGTTACCGTCGCCTCGGCGGGGGTCCGTGCCGCACTGCTGCGCCGGCGCGCCGGCTTGGTCTCGTCTGGGCTCACTTGCCGCTCACCTCGATCTGCTCGCCGCAGCGCCGGCAGACGCGCGTGCTGCGCGCGTGCTCCCCCTCGAGCCGGCCGTGCCCGACGCGGGTCGGCCGGTTGCAGCTGGGGCAGACGACCTGCACGTTGCTGATGTGCAGCGGGACCGGGATGTCCAGGATCCCGGCCGACTGCGTTCGCGACCGCGCCTTCTGGTGGCGCTTGGCCATGTTGATGCCACCGACCACGACCCCGTAGCCGCGCTTGGTCTTCTCGACCCGGTCCACGGTCCCACGCTTGCCGGCGTCCTTGCCGGTCAGCACCAGCACCGTGTCTCCCTTGCGGACGTCCATCACAGCACCTCCGGCGCGAGCGACACGATCTTCATGTAGTTGCGCTCGCGCAGCTCGCGCGCCACCGGGCCGAAGATGCGCGTTCCGCGCGGGCTGCCCTGTGGCGTGATCAGCACGGCCGCGTTCTCGTCGAAGCGGATGTGGCTGCCGTCCGGGCGGCCGTACTCCTTGGTGGTGCGGACCACCACGGCGCGCACGACATCGCCCTTCTTGACTCCCGAGTTGGGCAGCGCCTGCTTGACCGACGCGACGATGACGTCGCCGACCTCGGCGGTGTCGGACGTCGAACGGCCCAGCACGGTGATGCACTGTAGCGTCCGCGCGCCGGAGTTATCGGCAACGCGCAGCCTGCTGTACTGGCGGATCACTCGGCGCCCTCCGCCGGTTCGATCAGCTGCTCGCCGGCGCCGCGAGACAGGATCTCGACGACCGTCCAGCGCTTCTCGCGCGACAGCGGGCGGCTCTCCACGATGCGCACCGTGTCGCCGACCCTGGCGGCGTTGTCAGCGTCGTGCGCCTTGAACTTGGTGCTGAGGCGAACCACGCGCTTGTACACCGGGTGTCGGCGCAGGCGCTCCACGCTGACCACGACGGTCTTGTCCATCTTGTCGGACACCACGCGTCCGACCTTGCTGCGTTTCGTATCGGTTCCGCTCATCAGCTGGCCTTCTCGGCGGCGGCAGCCGCAAGCTCGGCGGCGTGCTGGCGCTCGGTCATCACGGTCAGGATGCGGGCGATGTGCTTGCGGGTCGCCGGCAGCCTGCTGTAGTTGCTCTCCTGTCGGGTGGCGAGGTCGAAGCGGATCTTCCACAGCTCCTGCTTCGCGTCACGCAGAGCGCCCTCCAGGTCCTTGTCGGACAGGGCTCGCACCTCACTGATGTCCAAGGTCGAGGCCCTCCTTGGCGACGAACTTCGTGTTGATCGGCAGCTTGTGACTGGCGAGGCGCATCGCCTCGCGCGCGATCGGCTCCGAGACGCCGGACATCTCGAACATGACGCGCCCGGGCTTGACGACCGCGACCCAGTGGTCGGGGGCGCCCTTGCCGGAACCCATGCGCACCTCGGCCGGCTTCTTGGTGACCGGCTTGTCGGGGAAGACGCGGATCCAGATGCGGCCACCGCGCTTGATGTGGTGGGTCATGGCGCGTCGCGCCGCCTCGATCTGGCGGCTGGTCAGCCAGCAGACCTCCTCGGCCATCAGGCCGTAGTCGCCGAAGCTCACGGCCGTCCCGCCCTTGGCCAGGCCGGCCCGGCGGCCGCGCTGGACCTTGCGGTGCTTGACGCGCTTGGGCATCAACATGATCAGGCCTCCTCCGGCTCAGCTCGCGGCGGCTCGGGCGCCACGACCGCTCCGACCACCGGCTGGGCTGCCTCGATCGCCGTCGCGGCCTGCGGCTCGGATGCCGCGCCAGTCGTGCGGCGGCGTGCGCGCGTGGGGGCGGCGGCAGCCCGTCGCGCGGCGCGCGGCTCGGTTCGAGCGCTACCGGGCTGATCGCCGAGTTGCTCGCCACGGTAGACCCACGCCTTGACGCCGATGCGTCCGTAGGTGGTGTGCGCGTGAACGACGCCGTAGCTGATGTCGGCGCGCAGCGTCCCGAGCGGGATGCGGCCCTCCTTGTCCCACTCGGTGCGGCTCATCTCGGACCCACCGAGGCGCCCGGACACCTGGATCTTGACGCCCTTGGCACCGGCCTTGATGGTGCGCTGGATCGACTGCTTGATCGCCTTGCGGAACGCGATGCGCCGCTCCAGCTGTCCGGCCACGTTCTGGGCCAGCAGCATGCCGTCGAGCTCGGGCTGCAGGATCTCCTTGATCTCGAGCTTGACCTTCTTGTCGGTCAGCTTGCCGATGTTCGTGCGCAGGGCCTCGACGTTGGCGCCGCCCTTGCCGATGACGATCCCCGGCTTGGCCGTGTGGACCGTGACGGTCACGTGGTTGATGCCACGCTCGATCTCGACCTGGCTGACGCTCGCGTTCGACAGCTGCCTCGCGACCAGCTCCCGGATCCGCATGTCCTCCTGGAGCAGCGGGGCGTAGTCGCGATCCGCGTACCACTTCGCCAGCCAGGGCTTGATGATGCCGATGCGGAAGCCGTAGGGATGGACCTTGTGAGCCATGCTTACGCCTCCTCTCGATCAGCCACGGCGACGGTGATGTGGCTGGTGCGCTTGAGTACCTGGAAGTAGCGACCCTGTGCCCGCGGACGCCCGCGCTTCAGGGTGGGTCCCTCGTTGGCCACGGCGCTCACCACGCGCAGCTCATCGGCCGACAGGTTGTAGTTGTTCTCGGCGTTGGCCGTGGCGCTCTTGAGCACCTTGGCCACGTCGCGGGCCGCGGCGTTGGGCAGGAAGCGCAGGATGGCCGCTGCCTCCTCGACCGGCTTGCCGGCGATGAGATCGGTCACCAGGCGCACCTTGCGTGGACTGATGCGGATGTGCTTGGCGGTGGCGCTGACTCGCATGGACCCTTCCTACTTCAGCGCCGTCGAGCGCTCGGTGGCTCGCCCGCCGTGCCCGCGGTAGGTGCGGGTTGGCGCGAACTCGCCGAGACGATGCCCGACCATGTTCTCGGTGATGAAGACCGGCACGTGGCGCCGACCGTCATGCACTGCGATCGTGTGACCGATCATCTGCGGGAAGATCACGCTGGCGCGCGACCAGGTCTTGAGCACCTTGCGCTCGCTGCGCTTGTTCATGTCGTCGATGCGGCCGAGCAGGCGCGCGTCGACGAATGGTCCCTTCTTGACAGAACGACTCATCTGGCGACTCCCTAACCCCGACCGTACCGGCGCCGGACGATCAGCTTGCTGCTCTTGTTCTTGCGGGTTCGCGTGCGCAGGCCCATGGCAGGCTTGCCCCACTTGGTCTTGGGAGCCATGCCGGTGGGCTGCTTGCCCTCGCCTCCACCATGCGGATGGTCGCGGGGGTTCATGGCCGACCCGCGCACGGTCGGCCGCTTGCCCATGTGGCGCGAACGACCAGCCTTGCCGATCTTCTGGTTCTCGTGATCGAGGTTGCTGACCTGTCCCACCGTGGCCATGCACTCGATCCTCACGCGCCGGACCTCGCCCGAGGGCAGGCGGATCGTGGCGTGGTCGCCCTCCTTGGCCAGCAGCTGGGCGCTGGCGCCGGCGCTGCGCACGATCTGCCCACCACGGCCGGCGACGAGCTCGATGTTGTGAATCTGCGTGCCCAGCGGGATGCGCGACAGCGGCAGCGCGTTGCCGGTGCGAGCCTCGACGTCGGAGCCGGAGATGACGGTGTCGCCCACGCCCAGGCCGTGCGGCAGCAGCATGTAGCGCTTGTCGCCGTCGGCGTAGTGCAGCAGTCCGATGCGCGCCGATCGATTCGGGTCGTATTCGACCGTGGCGATCCGCGCGGGGACGCCGGACTTGTCGCGCTTCCAGTCGATGACGCGGTACAGGCGCTTGTGGCCCGAGCCCTGGTGGCGCACCGTCAACTTGCCCTGGCTGTTGCGCCCGGCACGACGCACCAGCCGTTCGGTGAGCGGCTTGTGCGGCACATCGGCGGTGACCTCCTCGAACGTCGAGCGGGTCATCTCGCGCAGGCCGGGCGAGGTGGGTCGGTAACTGCGAAGTGGCATGACTAGACGGCCTCGAACAGTTCGATCTTGTCGCCCGGCGCGATCGTCACCACGGCCTTCTTCCAGCCGGGGACGATGCCGAGATTGCGGCGACCGCGCCGCTTCTGCTTGGGCCGCACGCTCACGACGCGCACGCCGAGGACGGTCACCTTGAACTCGGCCTCGACCGCGGCCTTGATGCGAAGCTTGTTCGCGTCGCGCGCCACGGCGAAGGTGTAGTTGTTGCGCTCGGCCTCCATGGTGCTCTTCTCGCTGATCACCGGGCGCAGCAGGACGTCGTGCAGGCTGGCGGCGGTCACGCGTACACCTCCTGCGCGCGATCGAGCGCCTTGCTGGTGAACACGACGGTGTCGGCCTCCAGCAGGTCCACCACGTTGAGGCTGTCGGCCAGGATGACGCGGACCTCGCGCAGGTTGCGGCACGATCGCTCGACCCGCTCGTCGCGCTCGGCGAGCACCAGCAGCACCTTCCCGGACGCGCGCCAGGCGCCGAGTCGCTCGAGCATGGCACGGGTCTTGATCTCGGCCAGCTCGATGTCCTCGACGACGCGCAGCGCCCCGTCGGCGCGCTTGGCGCTCAGGACGCCGCGCAGCGCGCTGCGTCGCATCTTGGCCGGCATTCGCTGCTCGTAGGTGCGCGGGTGCGGGCCGAACACGACGCCACCCCCCGTCCAGTGCGGAGCGGTGCGCGAGCCCTGTCGGGCGCGGCCGGTGCCCTTCTGGCGCCACGGCTTGCGGCCTCCGCCGGCGACGTCGCCACGCGTCAGCGTGTTAGAGGTGCCGAGCCGCCGTCCGGCCATCTGGCGCACCACCGCCTGGTGGATGAGCGAGGTGTTGATCGGCGCATCGAACAGCGAGGCCGCCAGCTCAACCGAGCCGGACTCGGCGCCTTCGGATGTGAGGAGTGGAGTCGATGGCATGCGTTCTACTTCGCCTTCCGGACCAGCAGCAGCCCGTTGCGCGCGCCGGGGACCGCGCCCCTGACCAGGATGAGGTTGCGCTCGGGGTCGATCCTGATGACCTTGAGCTTCTTGACGGTAACCTGCTCGTCACCCATGTGGCCCGCCATGCGGGTCCCCTTCCAGACCCGGCCCGGAAACGTTCCGGCCCCGACCGAGCCGGGGGCTCGATGGTGGTCGGAGCCATGGGTCTTGGGTCCGCGGCGGAAGTTGTGGCGCGCGATGACCCCGGTGAAGCCGTGGCCCTTGCTCACCCCGGTCACGTCGACCAGCTCGCCGGCCTCGAACAGGTCCACGCCGACCTGCTGGCCAACCTCGTACTCGGTCGCGCCGTCCAGGCGGAACTCGCGGACGTGCCTCGGGTGCTGATGCGCCTTGTCGAGGTGCTTGAACTGGCCGGCCACCGGCTTGGTCGAGCGGCGCGCGGTACCGGCGCCGAGCTGCACGGCACTGTAGCCGTCCTGCTCGATGCTGCGGACGCGGGTCACGGTGTTCGGGGTCGCCTCGATGACGCTCACCGGGACGACGCTGCCGTCGTCCGCGAAGATGCGCGTCATTCCAAGCTTCCGTCCGATCAATCCTGCCGGCACTGTGGTTGGTTCCTTCCTGCGATGGCGGAACGTCCCTCGCTGGCCCGCGACGGGCCAGGCGCAGGGTCGTTCACATCTTGATCTCGATGTCGACGCCGGCCGCCAGCGACAGCCGCATCAGCGCATCGACCGTCTTCGACGACGGATCGATGATGTCGATGAGGCGCTTGTGCGTCCGGATCTCGAACTGCTCTCGGCCGTCCTTGTGGACGAACGGGCCGCGAATCACGGTGTACTTCTCGATGCGGGTCGGCAACGGGACCGGGCCGGCGATGTCGGCGCCGGTCCGCTGCGCGGTCTCCACGATCTGCTCGGCCGACTGGTCGAGCAGCTTGTGGTCGTACGCCTTGAGCCGGATGCGGATGCGCTGCTTGGCCATGGCGTCTAGCCGGTTACCTCGGTGATGACGCCGGCGCCGACGGTGTGACCGCCCTCGCGGATGGCGAAGCGCTGGCCCTGCTCGATGGCGATCGGCGTGATCAGCTCGACGTCGATGTTGACGTTGTCGCCGGGCATGATCATCTCGACGCCCGCGGGCAGGATGATCGCGCCGGTCACGTCGGTCGTGCGCAGGTAGAACTGCGGACGGTAGCCGGCGTAGAACGGCGTGTGGCGACCGCCCTCCTCCTTGGAGAGCACGTAGACCTCGGCCTTGAACTTGGTGCCCGGCTTGACGCTGCCCTTCTTGGCGAGGACCTGGCCGCGCTCGAGCTCGTCGCGCTCGATGCCGCGCAGGAGCAGGCCGACGTTGTCGCCGGCCTCGCCGGTGTCGAGTGTCTTCTTGAACATCTCGACGCCGGTCACGACCAGGTCGCGGGTCTTCTCGTGGATGCCCACCAGCTCGACCGTCTCACCGGTGTTCACGACGCCGCGCTCAATGCGGCCGGTGGCGACCGTGCCGCGACCCTTGATGCCGAAGACGTCCTCGATCGGCATGAGGAAGGGCTTCTCGGTCTCGCGGATCGGGGTCGGGATGTACGAGTCGACGGCCGCCATCAGCTCCTTGATCGAGGCGTAGTCCTCGCTCTCCGGATCGGTGCTGGTCGACTCGAGCGCGCGCAGGGCCGAGCCGCGCACGACCGGGATGTCGTCGCCGGGGAACTCGTACTTGGTGAGGAGCTCGCGCACCTCCATCTCGACGAGGTCGACGAGCATCTCGTCATCGACCATGTCGACCTTGTTGAGGTAGACGACCAGGCTCGGAACCTCGACCTGGCGCGCCAGCAGGATGTGCTCGCGCGTCTGCGGCATCGGGCCGTCGGCGGCCGACACGACCAGGATCGCGCCATCCATCTGGGCGGCACCGGTGATCATGTTCTTGATGTAGTCGGCGTGGCCGGGGCAGTCGACGTGGGCGTAGTGCCGGTTCGCCGTCTGGTACTCGACGTGGCTGATGGCGATGGTGATGCCGCGCTGGCGCTCCTCGGGAGCGTTGTCGATCTGGTCGAAGGCACGGAAGTCGGCACCGCCCTGCAGCGACAGGTACTTGGTGATCGCTGCGGTCAGCGTGGTCTTGCCGTGGTCGACGTGCCCGATCGTGCCGACGTTGACGTGCGGCTTGCTGCGGTCGAACTTCTGCTTGGCCATGGTTGGTCCTTCGTCGCTCCTGTTGTTGTTTCGTCCGATGCGTTGAGGTGTCTTCAGCCCTTGCTCTTGGCAATGAGCTCGTTGGCGAGGTTGGTTGGGACCTCGGCATACCTGCCGAACTCCATCGAATAGGTGGCGCGGCCCTGGGTCATGCTGCGCAGCTCGGTCGCGTAGCCGAACATCTCGGCCAGCGGCACGTGGGCGCGGATCATGCGGCTGGTGCCTCGCTCGTCGATGCCGTCTATCTGCCCGCGGCGGGCGTTGAGGTTGCCGATGACGTCACCCATGTACTCGTCGGGCGTCGTGACCTCGACCTTCATGACCGGCTCCAGGATGGCCGGATCGGCCTTGGCGACGCCGTCCTTGGCGGCCATGCTGCCGGCGATCTTCATCGCCATCTCCGACGAGTCGACCTCGTGGTAGGACCCATCGATCAGCGTGGCCTTGACGTCGATGACCGGGTAACCGGCCACCACGCCACCGGCCAGCGCCTCCTTGACTCCCTCCTCGATCGCGCGCCAGTACTCGCGCGGCACCGCGCCGCCCACGATCTTCGACTCGAACTCGAAACCGGTCCCGCGCGGCAGCGGCTCGAGGGTCAGGACCGCGTGGCCGTACTGGCCCTTGCCGCCGGTCTGGCGCACGAAGCGACCCTCGGCGCGAGCCTCGCGCCGGATGGCCTCGCGGTAACTGACCTGCGGCCGGCCGACGTTGGCCTGCACCTTGAACTCGCGCAGCATGCGGTCCACCAGCACCTCGAGATGCAGTTCGCCCATGCCCGCGATGCGGGTCTGGCTCGACTCGGCATCGGTGCTGACCCGGAAGGTCGGGTCCTCCTCCGCCAGGCGCTGGAGCGCGATCGACATCTTGTCCTGGTCGGCCTTGGTCCGCGGCTCGACCGCCAGCTCGATGACCGGCTCGGGGAACGTGATCGACTCGAGCACGATCGGCTTGTCCTCGGCGCACAGCGTGTCGCCGGTCATCGTGCCCTTGAGGCCGACGGCCGCGGCGATGTCGCCGGCGCTGACGTGGTCGATCTCCTCGCGATGGTTGGCGTGGAGCTGCAGGATGCGGCCGATCCGCTCCTTGCTGTCCTTCGAGGCGTTGTAGACGTACGAGCCGGTCTTCAGGGTGCCGGAGTAGACCCGGAAGAACGCCAGCTTGCCGACGAACGGGTCGGCCACGATCTTGAAGGCCAGGGCCGCGAACGGGGCGTCCGGATCGGTCCGGCGCGTGATCTCCTCGCCGCTGCGGGGGTCGGTGCCGGCCACCGGCGGGACGTCCAGGGGGCTGGGCAGCAAGTCGATGACGGCATCCAGCATGGGCTGGACGCCCTTGTTCTTCAGGGCGGAACCGGTCAGGACCGGCACGATCCGATACGCCAGCGTGCCGGAGCGGAGCACGCGGCGAATGTCGGCGGCATCGATCGCCTCGCCCTCGAGGAACTTGTGGGCGATATCGTCGTCCAGGTCGGCCAGGGCCTCGATCATCTTCTCGCGCCACTCGTCGGCGGTTGCCTGCACCTCGGCCGGGATGTCGCCCACGTTGACCTGGTCGCCGAGGTCGTTGCCGTAGGTGATGGCGCGCATGTTGACCAGGTCCACCACGCCACGGAAGTCACCCTCCGCGCCGATGGGAACCTGCAGCGGCACCGCGTTGACGCCGAGGCGGTCCTTGATCATGTCCACCACGCGCCAGAAGTCGGCGCCGGTGCGATCGAGCTTGTTGACGAAGCAGAAGCGCGGCACGCGGTACTTGTCCGCCTGGCGCCAGACGGTCTCCGACTGGGGCTCGACGCCGGCCACGCCGTCGAACACGACCACCGCGCCGTCGAGCACGCGCAGGCTGCGCTCGACCTCCGCCGTAAAGTCCACGTGCCCGGGCGTGTCGATCAGGTTGATGCGATGATCGTTCCAGAAGCAGGTCGTGGCGGCCGCGGTGATCGTGATCCCGCGCTCCTGCTCCTGCTCCATCCAGTCCATCGTGGCGGCGCCCTCGTGGACCTCGCCGATCTTGTAGATCTTCTTGGTGTAGAACAGGATCCGCTCCGACACGGTCGTCTTGCCCGCGTCGATGTGGGCGATGATCCCGATGTTGCGGGTGCGCTGCAGGGCGTTGGTGGCGGTGCCGACCGGACGGCCGGCGACTTGCGTCGTCATCGGCTCACCACTTGAAGTGGCTGAAGGCGCGGTTGGCCTCCGCCATGCGGTGGGTGTCCTCGCGGCGCTTGACCGCGGCGCCCAGGCCGTTGCTGGCGTCCATGAGCTCGGCGGCGAGCTTGTCGCTCATGCTCTTGCCGTGTCGCTTGCGTGCCGAGTCGATGAGCCAGCGCATGCCGAGGCTGACCCGACGGTCCGCGCGGACCTCGACCGGGATCTGGTACGTCGAGCCACCGACGCGCTTGGGCTTGACCTCGATCAGCGGCATCGCGTTGCGCAGCGCCTGCTCCAGGACCTCGACGCCGGCCCGTCCGGCCTGCTGCTCGCAGCGGGCCAGGGCGCCCTCCAGTATCCGATGCGCGAGCTGGCGCTTGCCGCCGTACATCAACTTGTTGGTGAACTGGTCGAGCGTCAGTGCCGTGCCGGTCAGATCCTCGGCGTACTTGGTCTTGCGCGCGATGGTGGGGCGTCGTGGCATGGGTCTAGCGGCTGGCCGGCGCCTTGGCGCCGTACTTGCTGCGACCCTGCTTGCGATCGCGCACACCGGCCGCGTCGAGCGTGCCGCGAATGATGTGGTACTTGACCGCCGGCAGGTCGCGCACCTTGCCGCCGCGCACGAGCACCATCGAGTGCTCCTGCAGGTTGTGTCCGATGCCGGGAATGTAGGCGGTGACCTCCATGCCATTCGTCAGCCGCACGCGCGCCACCTTCCGAAGCGCCGAGTTCGGCTTCTTCGGGGTGCGCGTCATGACCTGCAGGCACACGCCGCGACGCTGCGGAGCGCCACGGCCGGAACTGGTCGTCTGCTTGAGGGTGTTCAGCGTCCGACGCAGGGCCGGCGCCTTCACCTTCTTGACCGACGGCTTGCGCCCCTTGCGGACCAGCTGGCTGATGGTTGGCAACGAAGGACCTCTCGCGACGGCGTCGCGTTGCTACTGAGCGGTTGGATGACCTTGGCAATGATCGCGTGATGCCCACGCCGGTCCCGCAGGGGCCGATATGGGGCTGCTCCCGGGATCGATGCTGGCACCGACCGTGAGGCACACACGAAGGCGTCCCGCAGGCGGGACACCGACAATGGAGTATACGTAAAGGCCCGCGCGAGTGTCAATTGAGGCCCAGCCGGTTCGATCTGGGTGACGGCCGAACCGCCAGCGACTACCCTGTTGCCAGTCCATGCCGGCTCCCATCGCGCTCACCCTGGCGTACCTGGCCGTGAACCTGGCGCTCACGGCCTGGATCGAGCGCGAGCGAGCCGCCGCGCGAAGCGTGCCCCCCACCCTCGCCACCGTCGCGGGCGTCGCCCGATGGGGTCCGCCGGCGGCGGGCGCCATCTACCTGCTCATCATCGCCAACGATTGGGCCTTCATCGGCTTCGTGGCGTTCTTCTTCGGCGTGGGTGCGTGGCTCATGAACGGCATGCTGGCGTACACCAACGACCGCCCGGACGACCAGCGGAGGCGCGACCGCCCGTAGGGACGGCCGCGACCTGCGCCGGCAGGGCCTATCCCCTCGTGGCGGCTTCCTCGGCCTTCGGCTCCTCGTCGATCAGCTCGTCGAAGACGGCCTCCTCGACGACTGCCTCCATCTCGGGGTTATCTCCAGCGTCCATGAGCTCCGAGAGGTTCTCGGCTGCCTCGCTCGCCGCGGCCTCGGCCTCGTCCGGCTCGATGTCGCCATCGCCATCGGTGTCGGGATCGCCCGACAGGAAGGCGCGGGCGGCGGCGGCCTCGCGCTGGGCCTCCTCCTCCTCGAGCGGGATCTGAGCGGCGCGCTCGGCGGCCAGGCGGCGAGCCTCGGCGCCGGTGCCGGCCGGGATGAGCTTGCCGATGATCACGTTCTCCTTGAGGCCGATGAGGTGGTCCTTGGCGCCATTGATGGCCGCCTCGGTCAGCACGCGGGTCGTCTCCTGGAAGGACGCGGCCGCCAGGAACGACGAGGTGTTCAGCGAGGCCTTGGTCACGCCCAGCAGGACGGTCTGCGCTGTGGCCGGTTCTCCGCCCTCGGCCAGGATCCGGTTGTTCGTCTCCTCGAACTCGAAGCGATCGATCAGCTCGGACGGCAGCAGCTCGGTGTCACCAGGATTGTCGACGGTCACCTTGCGCAGCATCTGGCGCACGATGATCTCGATGTGCTTGTCGCTGATGGTGACGCCCTGTGAGCGGTACACCTTCTGGACCTCCCCGACCAGGAAGCGCTGGACGGTGTCCACGCCCTTGATGTCGAGCAGCTCCCGCGGGTTGAGCGAGCCTTCCGTCAGCGAGTCGCCGGCGGCGACGACGTCGCCATCGCTGACCTTCAGGCGCGCCGAATGCGGAACCTGGTACTCGCGGACATTCACGTCCTCGGTGTGCAGCGTGAGGGTGGACCCCTTCTTGGTCACGCGACCCGCGCCGGATGCCTTGACCTCGACCAAGTCGTCGCCATCGCCGATGCGGGCCAGCAGCTGGCCATCGGTCACCTCGTCGCCGTTGGCGACCAGGATCTCGTGCTGTGGCGTGAGCCGGAACGGGACGTCGTACGAGTCGCGGTGGGTGACCCGGACCGTGATCGGCTGGTCGCCGGCCGCCGGCGGCACCTCGACGGTGCCGTCGATCTCGGTCATCGTCGCCTGGCCCTTGGGGATGCGCGCCTCGAACAGCTCCTCGACGCGCGGCAGGCCCTGGGTGATGTCCTCGCCGGCCACGCCGCCGGTGTGGAACGTCCGCATCGTGAGCTGCGTGCCCGGCTCGCCGATCGACTGCGCCGCGATGATGCCCACGGCCTGGCCTAGCTCGACCAGTTCGCCGGTAGCCAGGTTGCGGCCGTAGCACATGCGGCACACGCCGTGGCGCGCGGCGCACGTCAACGGCGAGCGGACGCTGACGCGGTCGATGCCGGCAGCGTCGATGCGTTCGATGGCCCGCTCGTTGATCTCGTCATTGCGGGCGACGATCACCTCGCCGCTGCCCTCGTCGACCACGTCGATGGCCGCCATGCGACCGATGAGCCGATCGAGGAACGGCTCGGGAATCAGTTCGGACTCCTCGCGGGTGATCCAGGTGCCGAGGTCGGTACCGCAATCGTCCTCGCGGGTGATGACGTCCTGCGCCACGTCGACCAGGCGGCGGGTCAGGTAGCCGGAGTCCGCGGTGCGCAGCGCCGTGTCGGCCAGGCCCTTGCGAGCGCCGTGGCTCGAGATGAAGTACTCGAGCACGCTCATGCCCTCGCGCAGGTTGGACCGGATCGGCAGGTCGATGATGCGGCCGGACGGGTCGGCCATCAGGCCGCGCATGCCGGCCAGCTGGTGGACCTGGGTCACCGAGCCGCGGGCGCCCGAGTTGGTGATCAGCATGATCGAGCCACGCTCGTCGAGGCCCGAGAGCATCTTGCGGGTCACCTCGTCGGTCGTGTCGCGCCAGACCTCGACGGTCTGGGTGTAACGCTCGTCCTCGGTGATGAAGCCGCGACGGAACTCGCGGTCGATATCGACCACCTGCTGCTCGGCCCGGGTCAGCAGATCCTTCTTCTCCTTTGGCACCGCCAAGTCCTCGATGCCAATGGTGATGCCGGCGCGCGTGGCATGCCGGAACCCGATGGCCTTGATGCCGTCAACCAGCGTGGCGGTAGCCTCCGGACCGAGGTCGCGATAGCAGCGGGCGATGATCTCCTTGAGGCCCTTGCGATCCATTACCCGGTCGGTGAAGCGCAGCTGGGGCGGCAGGATCGAGTTGAAGATGACCCTCCCGGCGGTGGTGGTCAACACCGAGCGAACGGTGTGGCCGTCGGCGATCCCGCCCTCCCAGGTCTCGGTCTCGACACGCACCGGATCCTGGACCCCGATCGCGCCCGATGAGACCGCCAGCACGACCTCGTCGTCCCCGGCGTAGACCTGCCAGGGCGCGAACTGCGCCTGGTTGCCGTTGGCGTTGCGGTCCACGGTCAGGTAGTAGCAGCCGAGCACCATGTCGTGCGTCGGGCTGACGACCGGCGAACCGTCTGCAGCCGACAGCAGGTTGCGGGTCGACAGCATGAGCTCCTTCGCCTCGCGCTGGGCGGCCGACGACAGCGGCACGTGGACCGCCATCTGGTCGCCGTCGAAGTCCGCGTTGAACGCGAAGCACACCAGCGGATGGATCTGGATGGCCGATCCCTCGACCAGGGTCGGCATGAAGGCCTGGATGCCCAGGCGGTGCAGCGTGGGTGCGCGGTTGAGCAGCACCGGGTGGTCGGCGATGACCTCCTCGAGCACGTCCCAGACCTCGGGCCGCACGCGCTCGACGATGCGCTTGGCGCTCTTGATGTTGTGGGCGAAGCCCTTCTCGACCAGCTGGCGCATGACGAACGGCTTGAACAGCTCGAGTGCCATCTTCTTCGGCAGGCCGCACTGGTGCAGCTTGAGCTCCGGGCCGACGACGATGACCGAACGGCCCGAGTAGTCGACACGCTTGCCCAGCAGGTTCTGGCGGAAGCGGCCCTGCTTGCCCTTGAGCATGTCCGACAGGCTCTTGAGCCGGTGGTTGCCTGTGCCGCTGATGGCGCGGCCGCGACGGCCGTTGTCGATCAGCGCGTCGCAGGCCTCCTGCAGCATCCGCTTCTCGTTGCGGATGATGATCTCCGGAGCCTCAAGGTCCAGCAGGCGCGACAGCCGGTTGTTGCGGTTGATGACGCGCCGATACAGGTCGTTGAGGTCGCTCGTCGCGAAGCGGCCGCCGTCGAGCTGCACCATCGGGCGCAGGTCGGGCGGGATGACCGGCAGAGTGGACAGGATCATCCACTCCGGCCGCGCGCCGGACTTGCGGAAGGCCTCGATCAGGCGCAGGCGCTTGATCGCCTTCTTGCGTCGCTGACCCGACGTTTGGCGCATCTCGACGTGCAACTCCTGGCTGAGCGCGTCGAGATCGAGGCCCTCGATGATCTTCTTGACCGCCTCTGCGCCCATGGCGGCATCGAACAGCCGCCCGTGCGCCTCGGTCAGCTGGCGATACTCCGCCTCGCCGAGCGTCTTGAGGACCTGGACGTCGTTCAGCTTCGCGCGCTCACCGCGCGCCCACAGTCGCGCGTCATCCGTCTCGCGCGAGACGTTCTCCCGCTCGCTGGCGGTGGCTTCCTCGACGCTGGCAGCCAGGTCGGACAGGTGCAGGGCAAACTTGGCCTCCGCCGCGGCGAGGCCCGCGTCGGCATCGGCCATGACGGCCTCGGTCTCGCCCTTGACCAGCTTCTTGAGACTGGCCAGTGCGTCCTTGCTCGTCTCCCCGGCGCGGCCGATGACCTCGCCGGTCGCGGCGAACACGATGTCCTCGGCCAGGCTCTTGCCACCCTCGCGAATGGTGGCCTCGAGCGCCTCGGCCGAGGTCGTCAGCTCGTAGATGCGCGCGGTTCGCGCCTCGTTGATGCTCGCGACATCCGCCTCGTGGGCCGCGGTGACCTCGGCTCGCTTGTCCGCCACGGCCGCTTCGACCTCGGCCTTCTTCTCGTCCACGACGTCCTGCGCGCGCTTGATGCGCTCGGCGACCTCGTCGTCGATCCGCTCGAGCGCCCTGGCACGCTGCGCCTCGTCCACGCGCGTGACGACGTACAGCGCGAAGTACAGGATGCGCTCCAGGTTGCGCGGGCTGATGTCGAGCAGGATGCCGAGCCGGCTCGGCGTGCCCTTGAAGTACCAGATGTGGCTGACCGGGCTGGCGAGCCTGATGTGGCCCATCCGCTCGCGACGAACCTTGCTGCGCGTGACCTCGACGCCGCACTTGTCGCAGATGATGCCCTTGTACCGGATTCGCTTGTACTTGCCGCAGTAGCACTCCCAGTCCTTGGTGGGACCGAAGATGCGCTCGTCGAAAAGGCCGTCCTTCTCGGGCTTCAGGGTTCGGTAGTTGATCGTCTCCGGCTTGGTGACCTCGCCCGACGACCAGCTCTTGATCTGGTCCGGAGAGGCGAGGCTGATCCGGATGGCGTCGAAATTGTTGACTTCCAGCATGTGCGCGCTATTCCTCGAAGCCCTGGAGATTGATGCCGCCGAGATCGGGCAGCGGATAACTGCCGGTGTCCTCGATGAACCGGATCTCCTCTTCGTTCTCGTTCAGGATCTCGACCGACAGCCCGAGCGCCTGGAGCTCCTTGATGAGCACCTTGAACGACTCCGGCACGCCGGGTGACTGGATCTCCTCGCCCTTGACGATCGCCTCGTAGGTCTGCACCCGGCCGACGACGTCGTCGGACTTCACCGTCAGCAGCTCCTGGAGGATGTTCGCGGCGCCGTACGCCTCGAGGGCCCAGACCTCCATCTCGCCGAAGCGCTGGCCGCCGAACTGCGCCTTGCCTCCCAGCGGCTGCTGGGTGATGAGGCTGTAGGGGCCGGTGCTGCGGGCGTGGATCTTGTCCTCGACCAGGTGGTGGAGCTTGAGCATGTAGATGTACCCGACGGTGACCCGATGCTCGAACGGCACGCCGGTGCGTCCGTCGTACAGGACGCTCTTGCCATCGGTCGGCAGGCCGGCGCGGATGAGGGCCTGGTCGATCTGGCCCTCGCTGGCGCCGTCGAACACCGGCGTCGCCGCCTTGAGCCCGAGGGCGGTCATCGCCCAGCCCAGGTGCGTCTCGAGGATCTGGCCGATGTTCATGCGGCTCGGCACGCCGAGCGGGTTGAGCACGATGTCGATCGGGGTGCCGTCCGGCATGAACGGCATGTCCTCGACCGGCAGGATCTTGGCAATGACGCCCTTGTTGCCATGGCGCCCGGCCATCTTGTCGCCGACCGCGATCTTGCGCTTCTGCGCGACGCTGACCCGCACAAGGCGGTTGACGCCCGGCATCAGCTCGTCGCCGTCATCACGGCTGAACTGGCGCACGTCGACCACGATGCCGCGGGTGCCCGACGGCAGCCGCAGGCTCGAGTCGCGCACCTCGCGCGCCTTCTCTCCGAAGATCGCGCGCAGCAACCGCTCCTCGGCGGTCAGCTCGGTCTCGCCCTTGGGCGTGATCTTGCCGACCAGGATGTCGCCGGGGCGCACCTCGGCGCCCTCGTAGATGATCCCGTCCTCGTCGAGGTTGCGCAGGCTCTCCTCGCCCACGTTGGGGATGTCGCGCGTGATCTCCTCGGGGCCGAGCTTGGTGTCGCGGGCCTCGAGCTCGAACTTCTCGATGTGGATCGAGGTGAACGAGTCGTCCTTGACCAGGCGCTCGCTCAGGACGATGGCGTCCTCGTAATTGCCACCCTCCCACGGCAGGAAGGCGACCAGGATGTTCTTGCCCAACGCCATCTCGCCGCCATCTGTGCTGCTGCCGTCGGCCAGGATCTGGCCGGCCGCCACGCGGTCGCCGACGTCCACGGTCGGCCGCTGGTTGATGCAGGTGCCCTGGTTGGAGCGCATGAACTTCTTGAGCGGGTACTCATCGCGGTCGTCGCCGGCGTCGCGCTCAACCAGTATCCGGTCGGCGGTGACGCTGACCACGGTCCCGGCCGCGCGCGCGGTCATCACGCCCTGCGAATCGAACGCGGCGCGGAACTCGACCCCGGTGCCGACGACCGGGGACTCCGGCTGCAGCAGCGGCACCGACTGGCGCATCATGTTCGAACCCATCAGCGCGCGGTTGGCGTCGTCGTGCTCCAGGAACGGGATCATGGCCGTCGCGACGCTCACGATCTGCTTGGGGCTGACGTCCATGTAGTCGACCTTGTCGACCGGCTCCTCGAGGAACTTGTCCTTCCAGCGCACCAGCACGCGCTCCTCGGTGAAGCGGCCGTGCTCGTCCAGCTCGGCGCTGGCCTGGGCGACGTAGAACCTCTCCTCCGCCGAGGCATCGAGGTACTCGATCTCGTCGGTGACGACCGGCCTGATGCGCGCCTGGGCCACCTTGGCCTCCTTGATGCTGGCCCACAGCGCGTCGTCGATGACCTTGCCCGCCTTGGCGACGGGCTTGCCGCCCTCGGTCAGCACCAGATCTTCGGCGAGGATCTGCCCGATGACGTCGTCCTTGCGATCGCGGTGCCCGACGAAGCGGCGCACCTTGCGATATGGCGTCTCGATGAACCCGTAACTGTTGATCTTGCCGTACGTCGCCAGCGAGCCGATGAGGCCGATGTTCGGGCCCTCCGGCGTCTCGATCGGGCACATCCGCCCGTAGTGCGACGGGTGGACGTCGCGAACGTCGAAACCGGCGCGCTCGCGCGACAGGCCGCCCGGGCCGAGGGCCGACAGGCGCCGCTTGGTGGTCAGCTCGGCCAGCGGGTTGGTCTGGTCCATGAACTGGCTCAGCTGGCTGCCGCCGAAGAACTCCTTCATGGCGGCCACCACCGGGCGGATGTTGACCAGGGTGTTCGGCGTGGCCTGGTCGGCATCGGTGATGGTCATCCGCTCCTTGACCACGCGCTCCATGCGCAGCAGGCCGATGCGGAACTGGTTCTGAATCAGCTCGCCGTTGGCGCGGATGCGCCGGTTGCCGAGGTGGTCGATGTCATCGGGCTCGCCACGGCCGTTGTTGAGCTCGATCAGCTTGCCGACGATGGCGATGATGTCGTCCTGGCTGATGACGCGGTTCTCGCGCGGGCTCGAGCCGTCGGGCGAGGGCAGCGTGATGCCGAGGCGGCTGGCAGTCTCGTCGAGCGCCTTGTTGAGCTTGTAGCGTCCCACCCGGCCGAGGTCGTATCGGCGGAAGTTGAAGAACAGGCTGTTGACGAGCGTGCGGGCGTTGTCGACCGTGGGCGGGTCGCCGGGGCGCAGCTTCTTGTAGACCTCGATCAGCGCGGCGTCCTGGTCGGCGGTCGTGTCCTTCTCGAGCGTCAGCGCGATGTACGGGTGCTCGGGGTTGTCATCGACCTTGGTGAAGGCCTTGCCGATGTCGGCGGTCTCGAGGCCGACCGCCCGCAGCAGCGTGGTGACCGGGATCTTGCGCTTGCGGTCAACCTTGACGCTCAGCAGGTCCTTGTTGGACGTCTCGAACTCCAGCCAGGCGCCGCGGTTCGGAATGACCTTGGCAGCATGCAGCAAGCGCCCGGTGGCCGGATCCTCGATCGCGGTGTAGTACACGCCCGGCGAGCGCACGAGCTGGCTGACCACGACGCGCTCGGCGCCGTTGATGATGAAGGTGCCCTGGTCCGTCATCCACGGGAAGTCGCCCATGAACACGGTCTGGTGCTTGACCTCGCCGGTCTCGAGGATCTTGAGATCCACCTCGACCTTGAGCGGGCGGGCGTAGGTCTTGTCCTGGGACCGGCACAGCTCCTCGCTGAACTTGGAGTCCTCGAAGTAGAACTCGCGGAAGTGCAGTTCCAGGTTCTTGCCGGTGAAGTCGGTGATCGGGGTGATCTCGTCGAGGAGCTCACGCAGGCCCGTCTCGACGAACCATTGAAACGAATCGGTCTGGATCTGGATCAGGTTGGGAAGAGGAAGGACCTCCGGGATATGTGAGAAGTTCTCGCGCTGAGGGGCCAGCGTGGACGGCACGACAGAATCGGCCAAGGCCATTCAGTACTCCTGGAAGAAGGCATGGTGAGGCGCGGACACGCGAACGAGGAGTGTATAGCAACCCCGGGCGCTTCGTCAACCGAAGCGGTTCTGAGGTATTAGGTCATGGCCCCGGCCCGATGTGCTCCGGGGGCACGCATGGGCCAAGCGAGGATCTCGCCGCGGCTGTTCCATGGCCACCCCGTGCCACCCTGGCACAAGCCGGGCACGCAGAGCCGCGCATCAGGCGCTGCCAGCCGCCTGCTTCTCCGATGCGTGCTCCCCCGGCACGCGCGGCGCTTGCTCCCGGCACCACTCACATCTCGTCCAGACCCCCGTTGATTCCAAGGGCACTCCGTTGATTCCGAGAGCAGCTGTTGCCCCGCAGGCATGCATCGGCCAAGCAGAGATCCGGAGGACCCGACTCCATGGCTGCCTTGTGCGGCCACCGCACAAACCGGGCACGCCGAACCGCGCACAAGGCGCTGACAGCCGCCTGCTTCTCCGATGCGTGCTCCCCCGGCACGCGCGAGAACCGGCCGCGCGAACTCGCAGGGAAGGACAGGGCCGGCCCCGCGGACGGGGCCGGCCCTGGCGCCGGGGTCGAGCGGCGCGCTACTTGATCTCGACGGTCGCCCCGGCCTCGGCCAGCTTCTCCTTGACCTGCTCGGCCTCCTCCTTGGCCACGCCCTCCTTGACCGCCTTGGGGGCTGCGTCGACGAGGTCCTTGGCCTCCTTGAGGCCCAGGCCGGTGAGCTCGCGCACGGCCTTGATCACGAGGATCTTGTTCGCGCCGACGTCGGTCAGCACCGCGTCGAACTCGGTCTGCTCCTCTTCGGCCGCGGCGGCCGCGCCGTCGCCGCCACCAGCGACCGGGGCAGCCGCAACTGCCACCGGGGCGGCGGCGGTCACGCCGTAGCGCTCCTCGAAGGCCTTCACCAGCTCGCTCAGCTCGAGGACGGTCATGCTGTCGATCGCCTCGAGGATCGCGTCCTTGTCCAGGGTCTTGGTCGCCATCTGAATCGGTTCTCCTTGTTCGTTGCGTCGGGGCGGCTAGGCCGCGGACTCGTTGGTTCGTTTCTTGTCGGCGACCGCGGCGAGCACACCAACCAGGTTGCGCAGGTTGGCTGCCAGCACGCCGGCCATGCCGGTCAGGGGTGCGGCCATCCCGCCGGCGAGCCTGCCGAGCAGGACGTCGCGCGACGGGAGAGTCGCCAGTCGGTTGAGCGCGGCGGCGTCGATAGCAGTGCTGCCGAGCATCCCGCCGCGCACCGACACGACGCGCGAGTACGGACGCAGGGCATCGGCGACGGCCTTGGCCATGGCGGCCTCGTCGCCGTCGATCGTGGCCAGTGCGGTCGGCCCGTCGAGCATCGGCTTGAGCTCGGAGCGGCCGGCCTCGTCGGCGGCGATCTTGAGCAGGCGGTTCTTGGCCACGGTCAGGCGGACGCCGCCGTCACGCAGCGTGCGACGCACCTGCTGCATATCGGCGACCTTGAGGCCGCGGTAGTCGGCCACGGCGATGGCCGAGCTCGAGCGGAGCAGCTCCGCCAGCTCGGTCAC
>JADLBB010000228.1 GCA_020848055.1 Chloroflexota bacterium
CATCCGGCAACCCTGTCTCGACCGACCATCACCGGCATCCTGCGCGATCAGCTCGGCTGGCAGGGCCCGATCATCAGCGACGACCTGCAGATGGGCGCCATCCGCGACGCGTACGGCTACGCCGAGGCGGTGGCGCTGGCCATCCAGGCCGGCGTGGACCTCCTGCTGATCGCCAACCAGGTCACCTACGAGCCGAACATCGTGCGCGACACGATCGACCTGGTCGAGGGCCTGGTGCGCGACGGGCGCATCAGCGAGGATCGGGTTCGCGCCTCGGTGCAGCGGGTCGCCACGCTCAGGCGATGAGTCCTGGGCAACGCGCTGCCGGCGATGCGACGCATGACGTATGCGCCTCGCGACAGGCGGTCGTTTCGCTCTCCCGGGAACGCGAATAGGGTGGTGGCATCGAACGAGACCGAAGGCCTCGTCAACGGATGGAGGCAACCACGATGGTCACCAATTTCGCAGCTGCGACCCTGATCGTGCTCGGCGTGCTGCTCGTGTTCCTTGGCATCTTCGCCGCCAACGGGAGCCCGACGTTCCTGCTGATCGGTTTGGGCTCCGTGCTGGCCGGTGGGGTCCTGGGCCTGGTCGCCGGCCGCCGGTAGGCAGCAACCGCTCCGCGGGCGCAGCGAACCCCGATCAGCCCTCCAGCCTGATGGCCGAGGCCGCCGGGCTGTCGCTGGTCGTGCGGCGCAGGGTGAGTTCCGGGACCACCACGGCCACCACGAGTGCACCAAGGGCAGCCGCGACCACGCCGAGGATCATGGTGGAACTGATGGCCAGCGAGAACGCCTGGTGGATGGCGGCCACGATCTGGCCGATGAACGGCTCGACGGTCGGCCGCACCGCGTCCGGGATCGACGCCAGGATCTGCTGACCCAGGTCCACGCCGACGTTGGTCAGCTCTCCCTGGCGGTCCGCTCCCACGTTGGCGAAGCCGTCGATGATCGGCTGCGGCACGCCCTGGGCCGCGAGTTGGGTCGGGATCTCGGTCGTGAACGCGCTGCCGAACATGGTGCCGGCGATCGCCAGCCCGACGCTGCCGCCGATCTGGCGGAAGAATGTGAGGGAGCTGGTGGCCGCGCCCAGCATGCGGATGGCCACCGCGCTCTGGACGATGATCGTGAACACCGAGAACGACGGGCCGATACCCAGGCCGGCGATGAACATCCACAGCCACAGCAGGCCGATGGGCGTGTCCGCCCGAAGGTTGGTCATCAGGAACAGCCCGATCGACGCGGTGACCAGCGCACCGACCGTCATCCACTTGTAGCGACCGGTATAGGCCACCGCGAAGCCCGCCCCCATCGAGCTGCTCATGACGCCCGCCATGAGCGGCAGCATCTGGTAGCCGGAGATCGTCGCGCTCGATCCCAGCACGAACTGGAACCAGCGCGGGATGAAGATGATTGCTCCGAAGAACCCGAAGGTGACCAGGAACGTCGCCACGATGGAGCCGACGACGGTCCGGTCGCGGAACAGCTCGAGCGGCAGGATCGGCTCGACGGCGCGTGATTCGACCCACACGAAGACGGCGGCCAGCACCAGTCCCAGCCCGATGAAGCCACCCACCTCCGGATCGGTCCATTCGCCGAACTGCTTGTTGGTGAGACCGATGAGGAATGGCACGATCGCGGCGGTGAACACGGCCGCGCCGAGATAGTCGATCTGCCGCACCGACTCCGGATGGCTGATGTGCGGCAGCAGCCGATACAGGACGACCAGCGCCACGATGCCGACCGGCAGGTTGACCAGGAACACCCAGTGCCAGCCGACGGTATCGGTGATGAAGCCGCCGAGCGCAGGACCGATGATCGAGCTGATCGCGAACATGGCGCCGAACAGCCCCTGGTACTTGCCGCGCTCGCGCGGGCTGAACAGGTCGCCGATGATCGACAGCGCGATCGGGAAGATCGCGCCGGCGCCGAGGCCCTGCAGGCCGCGGAACAGGATCAGGTGCCACATCTCCTGGCTCAGCGCGCACAACAGCGAGCCGAGCAGAAACAGCCCGACGCCGATCATCATCATCGGCCGCCGGCCGAACTGGTCCGACAGCTTGCCGTAGATCGGTCCGCTGACGGTGGCGGTCAGCAGGTAGATGGTGACCACCCACACGTACAGCTCGTTGCCAGCGAGATCCGTGACGATGCGCGGCAGCGCGGTGCCAACGACGGTCTGGTCGAGCGCGGACAGGAACATCGTCAGCAGGACGGCGATGAGGATCTCCATCCTGGCGCGATGGTCGATGTGGACGGGCTCTTCGTCGATGGCAGCAGGGTCGGTCACGGATGGTCCTCGTGTGGGGTGGCGGCCGGCGGGCCGGCGGGCATGATAGACCCAACTGTTTGACCGTGCTAACGATCATGAGGCTGGCACATATGCCGCGGCCAAGGTAGGGTACGGGCATGGCAGGTCGCGCGAAGCGATGGATCGGGGACGCGACGGGGCGCGCGGCGGCATGGCTGCCGCGGCGGGGGATGGTCGAACGCGTCCTGCTGCGCCGATGGTGGAACTCCGCTCGCGCCGACATGCTCGACACCTACCTGGTGTCCGGCTACCAGAACCCTCGCATCAACGTCCAGTCCATCCTGCTGCGGCACTTCCTGGTGCGTCGCCTGTTCGGTGACGAGTTCGCCACGCTCATGTCCGATGAGCTGCGCTTCGCCGTCGAGCTGAACGAGATCCTGCGCACCGCTGCGGCCGAGGCGGGGGTCAAGATCGGTGCCTACCTCGATCCGAAGAAGCAGCAGGCCGTCAGGGGTGTCGAGGAGGCGATCCGCGACCGCGAGACGACGTTCGTGACCCGCTGGCATGCGGAGCTGTCGGGCCGGCCATCCGGGCGGCTGCGGGTCCTGGAGCTGGCCTGTGGCTCGGCCAACGACTACCGCGCCTTCGCCGAGTACGGGATCGCCGAACACCTCGACTACGTCGGCGTGGACCTGACCGCCAAGAACATCTCCAACGCACGGCGCCGGTTCCCCGGCATCGATTTCCGTGTGTCGGACATCCGTGACGTTGGTGAACCCGACGGTTCGTTCGACTACGTCATTGCCTCGGACATCTACGAACACCTGGCCCTCGAGAGCATGGAGCAGGCCCTCGCTGAGACGATGCGACTGGCGAGTCGTGGCGTTGCCCTGACGTTCTTCAACATGGCCGACATCGAGCAGCACGAGGTTCGCCCGCAGGGCATGTACCACTGGAATCGGTTGAGCCGGCGGCTGATCGAGGATCGGCTCCGCCAACGTTTCGCCTCCATCGAGGTGATCACGGTGGCCGACTTGCTCGCGGAGCGGTTCGGGTATCGCCACACCTACAACCCGCGCGCCGTGTCGATCTTCGCCGAGTAAGCCTGATGCAATCCGCACCGACCGTGGACGACCTGTGGATATGTCGCCGCGGGAGAGCCAAACTCGGGGATAACTCCCCTTGCGTGCCTGGTTGCACGACGGGCATACTTGGGTCGTCCTGAAGGGGCAAGCGATACCGGATCACACGATTTCGATCTTGAGTTCCGGCACCGGCAGCGCGGGCTTCGGTCCAGCGGGTCGGGCGGCACGGGTGGCTTCGGTCACCGGGGCCGGGCGCCTGTTCCTTCGGGACATTTGCGTGCCCGGCGCACAGCGCCTTGGGCGCAACGGCCGCCGCCGCGACGCCGCGAGCCGCCCCGTGCGCTACCGTGCGGGCCATGCGTGAGCGCCTGGTCATCCATGGACTCGCAGGCCCGCCGTCGACGATCCTGATCGAGGATGGCCGCATCGCCGCGCTCGATCCCGCAGTGCCACCAACCGGTTTGGCCACCGAGCTGGATGGCCGAGGTCTGACCGCCCATCCGGGATTCATCGAGCTCCAGGTCAACGGGATCGGCGATCTCGACTTCACGCGCGACCCGTCCGGCATCGCGGACGCCGGGACGCCCCTCGCCGG
>JADLBB010000229.1 GCA_020848055.1 Chloroflexota bacterium
CCGCGACCAACCACGGTCACGACCCGGCCGCCGGTTGTCTCGAAGCCGCCGGCAGCGGTGCGCCGAGTGCCGGCGTGGAAGACCAGGACGTCGCCGTCATCCGCCGCCGATGCCGGCTCGACGCCCTCGATGGCGCGGCCGGTCACCGGTCCGTCGGGGTAGCCCTCCGAGGCGACGACCACCCCCACCGCCGCGCCGGTCCGCGCGCCGAGCGAGCCCTCCATCGCCCACCGGTCCCCGCTCGCGGTGCCCAGCAGGGCCATCGCGAGGTCGCCGTCGAGCATCGGCAACAGGACCTGGGCCTCCGGGTCGCCGAAGCGGGCGTTGAACTCCAGGACCACCGGTCCGGAGGCGGTCAGCATCAGGCCGGCGTACAGCACGCCGCGGTACGGGGTGCCGTCGCGGGCCATGCGCCACGCGATCGGCTCGAAGACCTCGGCGGCGGCTCGTTCCAGGGCGTCGGCCCCGAACCACGGCACCGGCGTGTAGGCACCCATGCCGCCGGTGTTCGGGCCCGCGTCGCCGTCAGCGAGTCGCTTGTAGTCACACGCGGCGGCCAGCGGCACCACCGCCTCGCCGCTGACGAGGGCGAAGGCGCTGACCTCGCGTCCCTCGAGGCGCTCCTCCAGCACGATGGTTGCGCCAGGCGCGACGCTCGCGAACAGCTCTCGCACGCCGGCCTCGGCCTCTTCGCGCGTGGACGGCACCACGACGCCCTTGCCGGCGGCCAACCAGTCGGCCTTGACCACCGGCGGCCGGTCCGAGGCCCGCACGTGGTCCAGCGCCGCATCGGGATCGGTGAAGGATTGCGCCGATGCGGTCGCCACGCCGGCCCGTTCCATCTGGCGCTTGGCGTACGCCTTGCTCGACTCCAGCCGCGCGGCGGCTCGGCTCGGCCCGAAGACCGGAACGCGCGCCGCGGCAAGCTCGTCGGCCACACCGGCCGCCAGGGGCGCCTCGGGCCCAACGACCACCAGGTCGTACCGCTGTCGGGTCGCGTGACGAGCGACCGCCATGGGGTCGAGCACGTCGAGATCCGCCACCGCCTCGGCCACCGCGGCCGTCCCGCCGTTGCCGGGCGCGATGCGCACCCGCACCCCCGGCTCGCGCGCCAGCCGCCAGGCGAGGGCATGCTCGCGGCCGCCAGCACCGATGACCAGGACGTCCACGGCTACGGTGCGGTCAGGTCGGACAGGGCATCGAGCACCGCGGCGAGCTGATCGATGCGCGCCTGGTACGTGCCCAGGTCGCCGGCGGCGAGCGCGGCCTGCGCTTCGCCGTACAGGCGCTGCGCCTCGGCCACCAGTGCCGCCACGTCGCTCGGCAGTGGGCCCGGCGACGGCCCGGGCGACGGCGACGGCCCAGGCGACGGACCCGGCCCGGGCTCGACCGGCGGCGGGGCCTCCTCGCCCAACAGCTGGGCGACGGCCTCCTCCACGGTGTTGGCCATCGCCACGCGACGCTGATCGGCCAGGATGACGCGCACGAACTCGGGGAAGGGGGCGCCCTCGGCCTGCAGGAAGATCGGCTCCACGTACAGCAGCCCGTCATCGCCGATCGGCAGCACCAGCAGGTTGCCGCGCACGACGCGCGAGCCGGCGTTGGTCCACAGCGTGAACTGCTCGCTTATGCGGTCGTCCTGGTTGATGCGCGCCTCGATCTGGACCGGGCCCAGGGTCGTGGTCTGGGTCGGGAAGGCGAAGGCCAGTCGGTCGCCGTAGTGGCCCGGGTCCATGCGCGCCGCGACCCAGGCGATCATGTTCGGCCGGCCCTCCGGCACGAGGGGCTGGATCAGCACGAACTCGGCGGCATCCTCGCCGGGGACGCGCATGATGACGTAGTAGGGCTCCATCGGCTCGCCGTTGCCCTTGATGACATCCTCCGGGATCGCCCAGCGGTCGTCCTCGTTGTAGAACGTCGTGGCGCCGCCATCGGTCGCCGGCAGGTGGTACAGCCGGTAGGCCTGGTTCTGGGCGGTGAACAGGTCCTCGGGATAGCGCAGGTGCGCCTCGAGGCCGTCCGGCATGGCCGAGGCCGGCTCGAACAGGGTCGGGAAGATGCGCGCATAGGCGGCGGCGATCGGCTCATCGGGCTGCACCAGGAAGAAGCGCATGCGCCCGGTGTACGCGTCGATCACGACCTTGACGCTGTTGCGCAGGTAGTTCGCGCCCGGGAACGGGCTGTCCGGCCCGAGCGGCTGGGCGCTCGGGTAGCGGTGGGACAGGGTGTAGGCGTCCCACACCCACAGCAGGCGCCCATCGACCGCGACGAGGTACGGGTCGCCGTCGTAGGCCAGGAACGGCGCGATCTCGGGCACGCGCTCGGTGATCTGGCGCCGGAACAGGATCTGGGAGTCGTCGGTCAGCTGGTCGCTGATTAGCAGGTTGAAGTCGCCGAAGCGCAGGGCGAACAGCGCACGGACGAGCACGTTGTCGATCCCGACGCCGGTGTCGCCGCTCCAGGTCGTGGTCGTGCCCGCCTCGCCGGACCCATCGGTGTCGAGCGGATGGTCGAACTCCGGTGTTCGGGTGCCGGTGACGACGTACGTGTTGGTCCGCTCGCCGAAGTAGATGCGCGGCTCGCCGATCGGCAGCTGGGGCTCGCGATCGATGCCGCTGACCAGGTAGTCGGGCGTGCCCTGCGGCGTGACCGCGTCGACGGGCACGGCGGTGATGCCGAAGCCGTGCGTGTACACCAGGCGCTCGTTGGTCCAGGAGCGCGTGTCGCCGAACAGGCTGACGTCGAGCTCACGCGCGCTGAGCATGATCTGGCGCTGCTTGCCGGCCACGTCGTATCGGTCGATGTCGACGTCGGTGAAGGTGTAGTAGCGGCGCAGGATCTGCTGCTGCCCGAACGTGGTGAGCAGCGGCCGGTAGTCCCACAGGCGCAGGTTGTCCATCGTGCCGGTCTCGGCGTCGAACAGGTCGCGCGTCAACGGCTGCTCGCCGGTGAAACGGCGCACCTCGATGGCGTCGAGGTCGAACGCGGCGCGCGTGGCCGCGAGATGGTCGCGGATGTAGGGCCGCTCGACGTTGAGCTCGTTGGGCGTGACCTGCACGGTCTGCACGAAACTCGGGTACAGGCCGCCGACCACGATCGACAGCACGATCCAGGCTCCAGCGGCCAGGATCACCAGCCACAGCGTGCGGAACCAGGTGTTGAGCAACAGCAGCGCGGCCGAGACGAGCGCCACCACGGTCAGGATGACGTAGGCCGGGAGCTGGGCGTGCGTGTCGGTGTACAGCGGGGCCTGGACCCGCCCGGCGAGGCCCCGGGTCGAGTAGGCGAGGTCCGCGATGTCGAGCTGGTAACCCGCCGCCACGATGACCAGCAGCAGCGCACCGATGATCGACAGGTGCGCCCGCACCGGTGCCGAGAGGTGGAACTGCCAGCGCAGGGCGCGGGCGGCGTACGTGACCACGGTCAGGATGCCGACCACGATCAGCGTGGTCGATGCCCAGCCCAGCACGAAGCGCCAGAACGGCAGGCCGAAGATGTAGAAGCCGATGTCCCGCCCCAGCGTCGGGTCGGCGACACCGAAGGAGCCGCCGTTGAAGAACAACAGCACGGTCTCCCAGTTCGACGCCCACGCCGCACCACTGCCGAGCGCCAGCACGACCGCCAGCGCCGCCAGCCCGATGCCGATGAGGCGCGACGCGTCCGGCATCTCGAACTCGCCGAGCCGGCGCACGGGCGCCTGCGGCGCGATCCGTCGCGCCAGCCAGGTGCTCGCCAGGGCCAGCACCAGCATGCCGGCAAAGCCGATGGCGAACAGGCCCACCTGGGCCCACAGCCTGGTGGTCAGGATGTCCCGGCGGCCGAGCGCGGTGTACCACATGACGTCGGTGACCAGGTTGACGGCACCGCCCAACAGCCCGAGCACGACCAGCAGCAGCACGATCCCGCCACCGATCGCGAGCCATCGACCCAGCGGCACCTCCTGCGCGACCGGGGGCGCGCCGTGCCGTCCACCGCCGTGGCCGTTGGTGCCTGTGGGGCCGTCAGGCCCACCCGGGCCATCGCCGCCGTTGGCGCCATGCGCACCGCGCCGGTCGATCGGCGTCACGTTGCGCGGCTCGCGCCGGGGCCGCGGCCGGCCCTCGCGGGCGGCGTCGGCCTCCTCCTGGCGTCGCTGGAGTTCCTCGAGCAGCTTGTCGAACCAGCTGGACATCGCGGACAAGCATGCCAGACTGCGGCCGGCATGGTGCCGGGGAAGATCTGGGCGACGTCGGGAGTCCCGCCAGATCCCTCCCCGCTGTGAGGTGGACGTGGTCATCAGGCCTGCGACCGCGCACTCCGCAACGGATGCCGAGCGAGTGTGATAGTTAGTCATACTCGGTTGGCTGACCCGGCGAGCCGCTCGTCAGGCATGGGCACTGATCAGCGCCGGGCCTTGCCCTGAGAATCGGGCGTGTGCGCAGCGTGTTCGCCGACGTGAAAGCTTGGCGCGGAGCTCGCGACGTCGAACGTCCGCCACTTCCCGATGTTTGCCGGGCTGCGACCGCCGTATTCCTGACCTCAAGATTGTCGCTACAGCGGACCGAGAACCTGCGCCGAACGCATCGGTAAGCACGAAGAAGCTCCGACCGGGCCTACTCCCACTCGATGGTGGCGGGCGGCTTTGAGCTGACGTCGTACACGACGCGGTTCACGCCCGGCACCTCGTTGACGATCCGGCTGCTGATCTTCGCCAGCACCTCGTACGGCAGCCGGGCCCAGTCGGCGGTCATGCCGTCGTCGGAGGTGACGGCGCGGACCGCGACGACGTTGGCGTACGTCCGCCCGTCGCCCATGACGCCGACCGAGCGGACCGGGGTGAGGATCGCGAAGGACTGCCACAGGGACCGATACAGCCCGGCGGCCTTGATCTCGTCGATGACGATCCAGTCGGCCTCGCGCAAGGTGTCCAGGCGCTCGGCGGTGACCTCGCCGATGATCCGGATGGCGAGACCCGGCCCCGGGAACGGCTGGCGCTGGACCATGGCCTCGGGCAGGCCTAGCTCAGTGCCGACCGCGCGCACCTCGTCCTTGAACAGGTAGCGCAGCGGCTCGATCAGCTGGAAGCGCAGGTCCGACGGCAGCCCGCCGACGTTGTGATGGGTCTTGATCTTGGCTGCGGCCTTGGTCTCGGCCGTCTTGGACTCGATGACGTCGGGATAGAGCGTGCCCTGCACCAGGAAGTCGATCTGACCCATCCGGGCCGCCTCCTCCTCGAAGACCCGGATGAACTCGTCACCGATGATCCGGCGCTTGGACTCCGGATCCTCCACGCCAGCCAGGCGCGCCAGGAACCGATCCCGAGCATCGACCATGACCAGCTTCATGCCCAGGTCCCGCTCGAAGGTGACGCGCAGCAGCTCGGACTCGCGCTTGCGCATGAGTCCATGGTCGACGTAGATGCAGGTCAGCTGGTCGCCGATGGCCCGATGCACGAGCGTCGCCGCCACGGCGCTGTCCACCCCGCCCGACAGGGCGCAGATGACGTGCCCGTCCCCGACCCGGTCGCGCACCTCGGCCACGGTCGTGTCGACCAGGTTGGCCGGGGTCCACGTGCGCCGCAGGCCCGCGATGCCGGCGACGAAGTTGCGCAGCACGTCGCGACCGATCGGCGTGTGGACCACCTCGGGGTGGAACTGGATGCCGTACAGGTTGCGTCCCGGGTCGGCCAGGCCGGCATACGGGGTCGCATCGGTCTCGGCGGTGGCGACAAAGCCGGACGGCGGACGGAGGATCGAGTCGCCATGGCTCATCCACACCGGCTGCTCGCGCTGCTCGATTCCGTCGAACAGGCCGTCGGCATCGGTCAGGCGGACGGTGGCCGGGCCGTACTCGCGCCTGGTCGACGGCACGACCTCGCCGCCGAGCTCACGGGCCATGAGCTGCAGGCCGTAGCAGATGCCCAGCACCGGGATGCGGCCGGACCACAGCGCCGGGTCGGCCGTCGGCGCCCCGTCGTCGTAGACCGATGATGGCCCGCCCGACAGGATGACCGCCTTGACCCCCCGCCGCTCCAGCTCGGCCATCGGGGTGTCGTGCGGCAGCAGCTCGGAGTAGACGTTCAGCTCCCGAACCCGCCGCGCGATGAGCTGGGCGAACTGGCTGCCGAAGTCCAGCACGGCGACCGTATCGGGCTGCTCGGGCGCCTCGGTCTCAACGCGCCTGGGCGGTGGCGCGTTGAGCGCCTGCTCGAGATATGCCTCGACCTCGGCGTCGTCGGGCGCGAGCACGCGATGGCCGGCGTTGGCCGCCTCGCCGTGCACGGTGCGGCCGCGATCGGTCGGGGCCGCGTCGGTGTCGGGGTTCGATGGCACTCGGTGAGAGTGTAACGGCCCAGCCTCGCTCAATCGCGCTCCGCGCGACCATCGACCGCTTCGAGCCGGACGCGCTCGAACGCCTCGAGCGTCTCGTCGGCTGGGAACGGGCTCAGCCGCACGGCCGCGTCGGCGCCGAGCCTGCCCGCTGCGACCTCCACGCCGAGCCGCGCCAACTCACCGATGTCAGCCACCTGGCGCTCGGCGAAGTCGCGACCGAACGGTTCGCCGTGCCCGGGCACCACGACCCCGTCGACGAGCGACAGCAGAGCCTGCCCGGTGATCGCCCACTCCTGCGGGTAGCCGTCCCCGAACCAGGGCGACGGAGCATTCTCGAGCAGGTCGCCGGCGAACAGGACCGATGCGCCCGGAACCGTCACCACGATGTCGTTGTCGGTATGGCCGCGACCCAGGAACTGCAGCTCGACCCGGCGATCTCCCAGTTCGAGCGTCGCACGATCCTCGAAGAGGTCGGTGGGGGCGGTGATCTCAACCGCACGAAAGTCGTCGGCGTTGGTCGGATAGCGTTCCATGCACTCGACACGCATGGCTTCGCCGCGCTCGCGCAACATTGCCGCACAGCGCACGTGGCCCCAGATCGGGACATCGAAGAAGCGGGCGTTGCCGAAGGCGTGGTCCCAGTGGCCGTGCGTGTTCACGACTGCCGCCAGCGTGCCGGGCAGCGCCCGCACCTCGTTGCGCAGCTCGTCGGCGAGCCGGTGCGTGGCGCGCGTGTCGATGACCGCCAGGCCTGCCTCGCCTCCAATGACGCCGATCGTCTGGTCGAGCGACTCGTAGCGGCGGATCCAGACCCGGTCGGCGATCTCACGCCACGGGACGGTCATCGGCTAGCGGTCCGGTTCATCGGTGCATGCTAATCAACGCGCCGCGTCGCCGGTGGCGGGTGCGACGGGCGGCGACGGGCGGGCAATCGGCCGGGGCGGGCCGATTGTGGTGGCTGCTGATCGCCGGCGGTCGCAACCGGCCCATCCCGGGCGGTTGTGGGCGAGATGGCCGACACGGATCCCAATCTCACGCTCGGTGCTCGACATGATGATGGTCCCAGACCGAATAATCGGCCAGCACGAGCGCATTGCGGCCAAGCAGGCGTCGAACGGATCACAACCTGCCGATGCGGGCGCATTGTGAGCGGATCCGCGACGGGACAATCGCAATCGGGTCAGTTGATCACGTCCGGGCGCAGGATGATCCGCCCGTCGACCTCGCCCGCCTCCATCCGCCGATGCACCTCGGCGGCGGCGGACAGCGGCAGCCGCTCGGTGATGCGCGCCGTGAGGCGCCCATCGGCCAGCAGGCGATTGATGTGCTTGGCGGCTTCGGCCAGCTGGGTAACCGATGCGCGGCTCAGGACGAAGCCAACGATGCTTATGTCCCGCGTGTACAGCTGGCGCAGCGGCAGCTCGACATCAGCCGACACCGACGCGGTGACAAGAATGCGGGCACCGACGGCCAGGATGGAGGGATGCACGGCCAGGTCGTGGTGGCCGGAGGTGTCCCATAGCACGTCGATGCCGTCGGGCGCCAGTTCGACCAGGTGCTCGGCGAGCGACGGGTCGCGGTAGTCGACGGCCGCATAGGCTCCGGCCGCGAGACAGCGTGGGTGATCCGCCTGCCGGGCACTGGCGATGACCCTGGCCCCGGCCTCGGCCGCCATCTGCAGCGCGGCCATCCCGACGTTGCCGCCGGCCCCGCCCACGTACACGATCTCATCGGCGCGCAGCCGCGCGTGGATGAACCAGGCCAGGCATGCGGTGGCGGCCGGGTGCGCCACCGCCACGGCGACCTCCGGATCGACACCGTCGGGCAGCCGATACAGGCGCTCGACGGGCACCGATGCGTACTCGGCGAACGACCCCTGCCGGCCGTCGTGGCCGAGGCTGTTGCACCACACGCGCTCTCCCGCCACGAATCCGAGTTGGGCCGAGCCAGGCTCGACGACCGTGCCCGCCAGGTCGCGCCCGATGATGAACGGCATCGGCACCGGCGTGGAGTAGCGGCCCGCACGGATCATCGTGTCCACCGGGTCGACGGTGACGGCCTCGACCCGCACCAGCACCTCGGAAGCGCCGGGGGTGGGCAACGGCAACTCGCCGTACCTGATGGCGTCGGCCGCACCGAGCTCGGCCACGAAGGCCGCCCGCATCGTGCCGGAGTTCATCGGAATGCCGTCCGGCATCGTGGGATGACTCTACTCCCGACCCGCCAACTGCCAGGACTTGCCCTCGGTGGCGATCGACGGCGCGATGACCATCTCGACGGCGTGCATCTCGCGAATGGTGCGCGCGCCCAGCGCAGCCATGGACTGGCGCAGCGCGCCCGCGAGGTTCTGTGTGCCGTGGGTCGTCTCCGCCGGGCCGAACAGGATCTGCTCCAGCGGCAGCCGCTCACCGATCCGGATCCGGGTCCCGCGCGGCAGGGTCGGCGATGGAGCCGCCATGCCCCAGTTATAGCCGCGGCCCGGTGCCTCGACGGCGCCGGCGAACGGGGAGCCGAGCATGACCGCATCGGCGCCCGATGCGATTGCCTTGGCGATGTCGCCGCCGGTCTTCATGCCGCCATCTGTGACGATCGGGACGTGACGCCCGGTCTCACGCTCGAAGCGATCACGGGCGGCGGCCACCTCCAGCGTGGCCGACACCTGAGGCACGCCGATGCCCAGCACCTCGCGCGTCGTGCAGGCGGCGCCGGGGCCGACCCCGACGAAGATGCCGGCGGCACCCTGCTGCATCAATTGGTAGGCCGCCTCGCCGCTGACCGTGTTGCCGACCAGGACCGGCAGCTTGAGCGCCCCGACCAGGTCGGACAGCGACAGCACGCGGCCCGAGGTCGAGATGTGGTGCGCGCTGCTGACCTGTGACTGGACCAGGAACAGGTCGGCACCCGCCTCGGCCGCCAACGCGGCGTGATGCCAGGCCGATGCCGGCGTGGTGGCCACGGCCGCCACCGCGCCCTGGGCCTTTATGCGCCGGATCAGTGCGTCGATCAGGTCATCGCGCACCGGCGCCGCGTACGCCTCGGCCAGAACGTGAGCCGCGGCCTGGCCGGATTCGGCTCCAGCCACGCGATCGATGATCGGTCCGGCATCCTCGTAGCGGGTGTACAGGCCCTCGAGGTTGATGAAGGCGACCGCTCCATGGCGCGACAGGCGCACGGCCATGTCGACGTCGGCCACCGCATCCATGGCGGCCGCCAGGAACGGGATCTCCAACCTCAGGCCGCCGATGTCGGTCGCCAGGTCCACTTCGGCGGGATCGGCGGTCACCGCACCGGGGACGAGCGCGACCTCCTCGAAGCCGTAGGCGCGACGGAGGCGAGCGTCGGTCGCGGTCCGCTCCGGCACAAGGTCGATCATCGTGGCCTCCGGTGGGGCACAACGAACCCGCGCGGCAATGCGGCGCGGGCGGTGGTCGCTGCGGTGGTAGTGACGGCGCGGATCGGGTGCATCGGTGGTGCGTTGCGGCTTTGTGCAACTATAGCCGACCGGTCAGCCGCGCCGATGCATTCCCGATGCGAGGTCAGAAATCGTGCGGGGCGGGCTCCGCGGTTGGGACGTCGGCCGGCCTCGCGTCGGCCTCGAGCGAGGCGCGCACGCGATCGCGGATCTCGTCGGCGGATGACCGCAGCGGCGCGACGGGTTGGATCGGCGCGATCGCTTGCACCGCCGCGGCTTCGGGCGGAGCCGGTGCGGCTGGGATCGGCGGCTCGTCGGTGACGTGGCTCGGGGCTCTGCGCACGGCCCGTCGCAGGGCCAGGGCCTGGTCCTCCACGATCCGCTCGGCGATGCGCCGCACCTCGGTCGTGAGCCACAGGTGGGCGGTCGAGTCCGGCGTGTAATCAGCCTCGGCGAAGGCGTGGATGCGGCCGTCGCGCAGGAGCGCGTTGATCTGCTCGAACTGAGCCTGCGAGCCGCGCTGGTAGACGCCGAACGCCCTGCCGCCGTTGGCCCGCACTACCGACCAGGCCGGCACGTCCGAGGGTCCATCGGCGACGTAGATCATGTTGCTGAACGGTACGCGGCGCAGCTCGGCGGGCAGGTGCGAGTTGACGTCGATCTCCGGGTGACGGTTGGTACCCTTGTTGATCTCGAACAGCGCGCGCGTCTTGGAGGTGTTGTCGATCTGGTACCCCAAGGCGGTGATCTCGGCCGACGGGAACAGCTGGCGCTGCTCGGGCCGCGCGTAGCCCGGCGGATGATGGGCCTCGATGAACTCGCAGGCCCAGACGTCCTCGACGTACGGGCGGACGGCGCTGCCCTCGATCATCGGCCGCAGCCCGGTGGACACGACGTAATGCTCGAGCGTGATGTCCGCGCGCTCGAACGTCGGGTCTTCCTCGACCGAGGCGCGCAGCGTGGCCAGGAACTCGGGCATTCCCGGGTGGAACGTCAGCTCGGAGCCGAGCTCGTGCAGGATCCGGTTCGAGAGGCCCTTGAAGGTGC
>JADLBB010000230.1 GCA_020848055.1 Chloroflexota bacterium
AGCGAGGTCCATTGGCGTCGCGCGAACCAGGCGGCGGCCACGCCGAAGGTCAGCAGGACGCCGTCGATCCGGGCCAGCGTCGCAAGCCCGGCCAGCGCTCCGCCGGCCACGAGCCACCATCCGGGCCTTGCCGCCCGCACGGCGCGCTGCGAGCAGTACAGGGACCCTGCGCCCGTGACCCCGAAGACCGCGAAGTTGTCGGTGGTGGGATACATGATCAGCAGCGGCCCGGCCACCAGCGCCAGCAGGGCGGCAGCCACAGCCTGCCATCGGACCCCGAACAGCTCCAGGCTGAGCAGGTAGGTGAACGGCACCAGCGCCGCTGACAGGATCACCAGCGGCACCGTCCCCGCCACGTACGACGGCCCGAACAGCAACATCGAGCCCGCCGCCACGATCGAGGTCAGCGGCATCCAGTGCGCATTGCTCGGGACGGGCAGGACGGCCGGATCGGGCAGGCGCGAGCCGACCTCAATGAAGCTCCACAGCACCGGGGTCGTGAATCCGTGTCCGGTGGCCAGTTGCTGGGCGATGAGCGAGTAGTACGCCGGATCGGTGAACGGCGGCCATGGCACCAGCACCACGGCCACGGCCCGCACGACGAGCGCGAGCAGCGAGAGGGCCAGCAGATCCCGGGTGCGTTGTGACATCGATCGGCAGTCTACCGACCGACCTCGCCGCCGCCGCGGCACGGAAGTACTGTGTGCGTCGTTCGGGCGCCCTGCGACGCTGGCGCCTCAGCCATCCGCGAGGGCCGATTGACCGCCGACGTCCAAGACCGATCCACCATCCAACCGATCCAGGCAAGCCCGATCCGGACCAGCCCGATGCGCCCGGTGGCGCTCTTCGTCGCGCTGGCCGGCGTGCTGGCATCGGTGGCGCTCGTGCGCGGGATCTTCGATCCCGACTACTTCTGGCACCTCGCCACCGGCAACCTGATCCTGGACACAGGCACCATTCCGCGCACCGATCCGTTCTCGTTCACGTGGTATGGCGAACCTTGGATCCCGGACCAGTGGCTGGCCGAGGTTGCCATCGCGGCCGGCGTGCGGACAATCGGTGAAGGACCGATGCTCGTCATCTTCGGCATCATCGCCGCGCTTGGCCCGGGGCTGGTGGCGGCCGCCGCGTTGCGGGCCGGCGCCAACCCGCTGCGCATGATGGGCGCGGCGACCCTCGTCACCGCCGCGCTCCTGCCCCAGGTCACCATCCGCCCGCAGGTCGCTTCCTTCGCCTTCGTCGGGGCGCTGCTGTTCCTGCTCATCGAGGCGCGCCCCGAGACGCGGCGCCGGCTGTGGTTGATCCCGCTGCTCATGCTGGCCTGGGCCAATGCGCACGGATTCTTCGTGGTCGGCCTGGGCATCGGCCTGGTGTACCTCGTCGCCACCCTGATCGGGCGGACGCCGATGCGCGAGCACCGCGCCTTGGTCTTCGCCATCGCCGCGGTCAGCGTGGCCGCCACCATGGTCACCCCCAGCGGCCCGGGGGGCCTCGTCTACGCCCTGAGCTTCGGCGACCCCGGCGACCTGGGCGCGGCGCGGATCGTCGAGTGGCAGTCGCCGAACTTCCACAACCTCGAGTTCATCGGCTTCGCCGGCGTGCTGGGCGCGATGTTCCTGGTCGGCCTGCGCAACACCCGTGGCTGGCTCGCGTTCGTCGCCGCGGCGGGTGCGCTGCTGGGGCTGTTGGCCGTGCGGGCCATCGGCGTGGGGGCGGTGATGATCATGCCTATGCTGCTCATTCGCGCCCACGTGTCAGCGCAGGAGCCCTTGCCGAAGGGCGCGCGCCAGCGCCAGGCCTTGGATCTGGTAACGGCGCTGGTCATGGCCGTGATCCTGATCGGTGCCGCCGCCACGCGCGGCCCGGTCAGCGTGGATCCGCGACGCGCCCCGACCGCGACGACCGCCATCCTGCGCGAGGTCATGCCGGACGCCCGCGTCCTGGCCGCGTACGACTGGGGCGGTTACGTCATCAACGAGCTGCACGCGACCGGCGGGCGGGTCTTCGTTGACGGGCGCATGCACAAGTACCAACCGCAGCTGCTGGCGGACTACCTTTCGATCGTGAACGCCGAACCGGGTTGGCAGAACCTGCTGGACCGATACGACCCGGACGCCCTCATCCTGTACCCGAGCATGCTGCTGTCCAAGGGTGCCGCCACCGCCAACGGCTGGTGCCAGGCGTACCGCGATGACATCGAGGTCCTGTTCCTGCGCGACTGTTCGGATGTGGCCCCGTGAGGCGCGTCGATCCGCGCTGGGTCCTGATCGTGGCGCTGTACGCGGCCGCGGGCCTGGCCATGGCCTGGTTCCTGGTGGATTCCACCGCGATCGGCGCGGACCTCGCGACCTACCAGCGTGCGTCGCGCAACCTGTGGGAGCACGGCAACCCGTACCTCGGCGCGGCGGACGTTGGTGCCGACTTCCGCTATCGCTACCCGCCGCTGCTGGCGATGCTGTGGCCGCTGCTGGCGCTCCCCGCGGTCTGGTTCGCGCTCATCGCCGCCTGCACCGCGTTCCCGATCTGGCTCGCCATCCGCGAGCGGGGCTGGGTCGGCGTCCTCCCTGCGCTGCTGCTCATCGGTCCGTGGGGACAGCAGTTGCTCAACGGCAACGCGCAGGCCATCGTCATCGCGCTGCTGGCGATCGTGCCGATCCATGCGCGCGCCGGCGCCGTCGGCCTGGCCGTGGCCACCATGCTCAAGCTGCACCCCGTCATCGGCATCATCTGGTATGCCGGTCGCCGCCAGTGGTCCAGCCTGGCCTGGTTCGCTGGTGCGACCGCGTTCCTGCTGCTCATCCAGGCACCCTGGCTCGGCGCCTTCCTGGACTATTACCTGACCGATGCGACCGCCACCGACACCGTCGCCGGCCTGTCGCTGCGCGCGTTTGGCACGCCGGTCTGGCCCCTCGGGATCGCCGTCTTCACGTACCTTGCCTGGCGCCACGCCAACGGCCGATGGGGCTGGATGCTGAACGTCATCCTGCAGCTGGTGGCCCTGCCGCGGGTCCTGCTGGTGAACCTCGCCCTGCTGCTGGCCGCCCCACTGCCCGGGCGTCGAACGCGGTAGCGGGTCAGGGCACCAGGTCGAAGGCGGGGACGTGGGTCGGGCGGACCGCCCTGAAGTGGCGCTGGTCGAGCGTGGCCACCTTGGGCTCCCCGAGGCGCTCGGCCAGCGCGACGATGCTCGCATCCACCACGCCCAGTGACAGGCTCCGATACAGATCCTGGAGCTCATGACAACGAGCCAGGTCCGCCGGCGAGGGCGACTCAACGCGATACGCGCCGCGCATGACGTCCTCCAGGAAGACCAACCACGCGTCGGGCGACAGGCGGTGCGCGCACCAGTAGTCCAGTTCGGCCAGGACGAGCGTGGGCACGACGAGATCGTCGGTCGCCTCGGTGACGAGAGAGGCACATCGAGCGTGGTCCTTGTCGGCCAGGTCGATTGCTGCCAGCAACGGTCCCGTGTCGAGGATGAGCGCCATCGCTAACGGGGTTCGTCGGCGATTGGCTCAGCCGTGACCTCCGCGGCGCTGAGGCCATCGCTGGATCGGGCGATCCCGGTCCTCGGCCGCCGCGCGGCTCGCAGCGAGATTGCCTTCTCCTCGACGGCCTCACGAAGGACGGTCGCCAGCGGCACGCCGCGGCGGCTCGCCTCTGCTTCCAGCGTGGCCAAAGCACCGGTTGGCGCGCTCACCGTGGTCCGTCGTTGTTTCACCATGATGCGTGATGCTAGCATCCCGATGCACAGCGCACAAGGCGACGAGTGCTACACACCCGGTGGCGGCTCGGGCCGATCGGTTTGTGACTGCTTGGAGCTCGTACCTCTCCGAGCCAGTGACGCCAGGGGCAGCAGCAGGTAATAGCCGATGAGGTAGGGCTGGACGAACACCCCGGCCCACTCCGGACGGTCCCGCAGGGTCAGCCAGGTGGCGATCGGGATCCCGATGATCAACCACGGAATCGCGCCGATGATCCGCGACGGCGCGATGTTGGCGGGCAAATGCACGTCCCGTGACGCGGCCAGCAGGTCGCGCAGCCACTCGCCGCCCCACCCGGTCGCCAGCACGGCCAGGGCATGCACCACGAACATGGCCACGAACGCCCAGCGCAGGGCGGGGCGCTTCCACAGCAGCCATGCCGCCAGCGGAAGCATCAGCGGCCGGGGCACGAGCAGCGTCAGCGCCAGGAAGGCCAGGGCACCGGCCCGACTGCCGCGCACGGCCCACGCCGCCGCGAACAGGATGAAGATCATGACGTTGCCCGACTCGACGTCAGCCCAGAACGGCCAGGATACGAGCACCACGATCGACAGGAGGCGCGTCGGCAGGAACGCCACGGGCACCAGGTGCAGCAGTCGCCAGCCGAGGTCGCCGATCGGTGCCAGCACCCCGAACGCCAGCGCCAGGACCGGGGAGTAGTGCCACGCGTAGCCAAGCAGGTTCGAGTCATACAGACCGCCAGTCCCGAAGCGCTGGGACGCCTCGACGTAGTTCAGCCAGTCGACCGGCGGGAAGCCGACCGCCATGCGCCAAATGGCGTGACCGACCATGATCGAGTTGACGACCAACAGCGGGACCAGCCAGATGAGGGTTCGTCCGCGCACGGGCGGAAGCCAGGAGACGGTTCTATCGGCCTTCATCGTGCCGTCGATCCAGGGCGCCGTCGTTGTACGGGCCGATGGCCAGCCCACCCGCGTACGCGGCGGCAGGCCACAGCTTGGTCCACGACAGCAGGACGACCAGGGCGGTCCACGACCACGTCCAACGGTCGGATCGGAACATGAACACCACGGCTGCGGCCAGGGCAACGGCCCATAGTACGGGCGAGATGCCGAACAGGCTGATGGTCGAGCCCGCGCTGAACGGGTAGTGCGACAGGTCCTCCAGCAGCGTCGGGGCTGCCAGCACGACGGCCACCACCGCGGCCAGCGCTGCGCGTCGCCACTCCCGCTGTCGGACGTACGCCAGGGCATACAGGACCGGGAAGAACTTCAGGCTGGCAAAGGCACCGATGGCGACCGGTCCGAACCGACCGCGCGCGGTGTGCATGACGAGCGCCACGAATACGACGCCGATGTTGCCGCTGCCGGCCTCCCAGACCAGCACCGTCAGGCACAGCAGGCCGAAGGCGATCGCGTCGCCGTCGCGCGAGGCGACGTAGGGCCACGTGATCGCGGCCAGCGCGCCGACGCACATGATCGTCCAGGCCGCAGCGACCAACTCGATCGGGAGGACCGTCAACGGCACCAGGGCGTAGGCGAACCAGGAGGCATATCGGTAGGTCAGGTCGTCGGTGCCGGCGCCCGGGTCGAACAGCGGGCCGCCGTCGCGCAGGCGCTGGGCCGCCTCCATGTAGGCGTGGAAGTCCACCAGGTTCCAGGTCGCCGCCGCGGCACCCACGGCCGCCGCCGCGATGATGACGATGAGCACGATCCCGGCGCGCCGGATGGCGCTGCTGTAGGTCACGCCTGCCATCTTGGCGGCATCGGCCGAGGGCTGAATAGGAGTTTCGGACGGTTTCGGACCGCGCGGCACCCCGTAGACTCGGCTACCGATGACCTCCGCCCGCGCTGAGCCGGCCATGCCACGCTGGCTGCCGCACCCGGTCGCCCTGCACGTCCTGCTGCTGGGCGTGCTGCTGTTCGCTGCGTTCCTGGCCAAGGGCCCGTGGGACTCGGACTTCTACTGGCACCTCGTCACCGGGCAGCTGATCGCGGACGGCCAGTTCCCGACCACCGACCCCTACTCGTTCACCTGGTTCGGCCGGGCCTGGACGCTGCACGAGTGGCTGGGCGAGTTGATCATCTACGTGCTCGTCCACAACCTGGGCTACATGGGCGCGGCGCTCGTCTTCGCCCTCATCCCCGGCATCGTGGTCGCCGTGCTGGCGTTCGCGCTCCATCGGCTCGGATTGCGAACGGGCGCGATCATCGGCGCGACGACGCTGTCGGCGTTCCTGGTCATCCCGTACGCGACCATCCGGCCACAGGCGCTGTCGTGGATCATGTTCGCGCTGCTGATAGGTGGGCTGGTGCATCTGCGGCCAGATCGGCACCGATGGACCTTCGCGCTCGTGCCGTTCTTCCTGCTGTGGGCCAACCTGCACGGCCTGTGGGTGGTGGGGCTCGGGACCCTGGGCGTCTACGCAGTCATGACCCTGCTGGGCATGACGCCGATGTCACCCGCCAAGGGGTGGGCCGTGGCCATGATCCCGCTGGCGATGGCGGGGACGATCATCAACCCCACCGGCCCCGCCATCCTGCTCTATCCGCTGCGCTACATCGACGGCGGCGACTGGGGCCTGGCGCACATCACCGAGTGGCAGTCGCCCGACTTCCACGACCCGGCGCACATCCCGTTACTGCTGTTCATGGCGGGTATCGCGGTCTTCGCCCGCTGGCGCGTGCCGTGGTGGATGAGCCTGCTGGCCTTCATGGGCATCGCCATGACGCTGCTGGCCCTGCGCAACGGGCCGGTGGCCGCCATCCTGGGCGTCGCGGCGCTGGGCGTGGGCATGGACGCGGCGCTGCGCGACTGGCGGCCGAATCCGCGCGCCCCCTCGCCGCGCATGGCGCGCCAGCGGCGGATCATGGAGACCGTCGTGGCGCTCGTCATCGCCGTGGCCGGCATCTTCATCTTCATCCCGCGCGATCCTGCGGCCGCGGTGCGCGACAGCATCAACCGCGAGCTGCCGGTGCAGGGGGTCGAGATCCTGGTCGAGCGCGTGCCGGATGGCCGGATCCTGGCCTGGTATGGCTGGGGCGGCTACGTCATCGGCCAGATGTATCACCTGGGCGCCAAGGTCATGGTCGACGGTCGCAACGACATGTACGACGACGCCATCCTGCGCGAGTACGACCAGGTCCGGCACGCCGAGCCCGGCTGGGAGGCGATCGTCGACCGATGGAAGGTGGACGCCATGCTCTTCCCGCCCAACGAGCCGATCACCCGCGGCCC
>JADLBB010000231.1 GCA_020848055.1 Chloroflexota bacterium
CCCGCTTACCACGGCTCGCTGCCCGGGCGCCCGCCGCCGTACCCGCCGGCATCACCGAATTCACGCTCCGGCGACACGCGACGACGTGCGAGCCACCAAGACGCCCCGTCCAGGCTCCTCAGCACCAGGATTCACACCACGGCCGTCAGATCGGCGACACGTCCCTCTAACGGACCCCGCGCGTCGCTGGCATGTGAATCCGGCGACCCGGCATCATGAGACCTGCCCGCTCACCCCACGAGCGACCGATACAGGTCGACCGTCTGGCGAGCGATCGCCGCCCAGCCAAAGGACTCGACCGCCCGGCGCCGGGCAGCCTGGCCCATCGAATCGCGCAGGACCGGATCGACCATCAGGCGGTTGATTCCGGCGGCCAGGTCACGCTCGAACGACTCCGCATCCACAGGCCGCATCGGATCCTCGACGGACAGCTCCACCGGCACGAGCAACCCGGTTTCGCCGTCCACCACCACTTCGGGAATGCCGCCCACCGCGGACGCAACGACCGGCGTCTCGCAGGCGGCAGCCTCGAGGTTGATGATCCCGAACGGCTCGTAGACCGATGGACAGCAGAAGACCGACGCGTGCGAGTACAGCTGCCGCACGTCGGTGCGCGACACCATCTCGGGAATCCACACCACGTTGGGCCGCTCGGCCTGCGCGGCGGCAACGGCCGAGGCCATCTCGCGACCTATCTCGGCCGTGTCCGGCTGGCCGGCGCACAGCACCACGCCGATGCCGGGATCGAGGTGGCGGATGGCGCGCGCCAGGTGGACGATCCCCTTCTGACGGGTGATGCGTCCCACGAACAGCACATAAGGCACCGATGCGTCGACGCCGAAGCGCGCCAACGCATCCGTCTCCGCCACGGGCCGGTAGAAGTCGGCGTCGATCCCGTTGTAGATGACGTGGACGCGCTCTGGCGCAACGTTGAAGAGGCGCAGCACGTCCGCCCGCGTGCCCGCGCTGACGGCGACGACCGCATCGGCCATCTCGATGGCGGTTCGCTCGACCCAGGCGGACACGTCGTACCCGCCGCCGAGCTGCTCGCGCTTCCAGGGCCGAAGCGGCTCGAGCGAGTGGACGGTCAGGACGAGCGGGATGCCGTACGCCAGCTTGGCGAGCACCCCGCCCAGGTGCGTGTACCAGGTGTGGACGTGGACGAGGTCGGCATCGACCGGGTCGGCCACCATGGCCAGGTCGCGCGAGAGGGCGGTGAGCATCGGGCGCAGGCGCGCATCGGCTGCATCAAGCGGCAGCGCAGGCGGATAGCCGCGGACGCGCCAGCCATCGGCGTCCTCGGCGTGGGTCCCGAAGGTGCGAACGTCAAGCTCGATGAGCTCGCGCAGATGCCGCGTCAGCTCACCGACATGGACGCCCGCCCCGCCATAGATCTCCGGCGGGAACTCGTTGGTCAGGATGAGCGCGCGCACACTCGGAGCCTACCAGCGGTTTGCGTGCCCCGGCGTTGGTCCGCTGCTGGGCGCAACAACACGCGGAGCGCCGTTGGTCTCACCTCGGGAACAGTGCCGCACCGGCACGTCCGGCACCCGCTACCCAGGGACCATGAGCACAAGCCGCTCGAATCGCTCGCGATAGAAACCGCGGTCACGTGTGAGCAAACGCTCGGCATGTACGAGCGCATGGGCGCCGATGAGGAAGTCGGGGACGATGCGTCGCCGGGTGCCACCCGCAGCGCGGTAGGCACGATGGATGCGACCGGCCAGCATCGCGACGTCGCGGCCGTCCGGGACAAGCGCGATTTCGAGGCGTTCGACCTCTGTAGTCAAGGCGGTTCGCCGGTGCCACCAAGGTCGACTGCTGACGCATCGATCCGCCCGTCGTCGGCGTCAGTCCCTGCAATCTGCGAACATCGGCCGGATGGGTGAGACCGAGTTCATCAGAGGTGCCGACGGCGTCCGCATCGGCCACCTCGTCGAACGATCACACGAGATGTCCGGCGACCTGGTGAAGGCAGTGGTGGACGTCGAGCGCGGGATCATGGCCATCGGCGGGGCCATGCATGCCGACGAGGAAGCAGCCCTGATCGAGGACGGCTCCTCGCAGCCCGATCTCTGGGGGATCAACCTCTATCCAGATGACTACGGGACCGATGCGTTCGTGGAGTTCGACTCGATGATCAACCTGCGCCCAGCCCAGAAGAACCGCTCGCGATCGGTCGAGGATCCAGCACTTCGGGAGAGGATCGAACGACTCGTTGACCGCCTGGTGCAACCATGACTGCACACGCCGGTCTGACCCTCGAAGCATGGACTGAGCTCTCCCTCGCCGAACAGCTCGGCAACGTCGGCAGCGAGGTGGGTCGTGCGATCGCCGCTAAGGCGCAGCGTCGCGAGGCCCGGTTCGAAGGCGCCCTGGAACGGGCACTCGAGTTGTTCGATCTCACACTCGCCGACGACCGATGGGCCGGCCCGCGCCGACGCGAGATCGCGCGCTCGCGTGAGGTCACCTGCGACTTCCTCGTCGGGGACAACGAGTACGGTTCGACCGCCGAATCCCTGGATGCCTACTTCCGCTTCTTTGCACTCACGGCACGGTCGAATGCCTAGACCGATGGTGCTGCAGATGCGTCTCGTGGTCGAAACCGATGACTACGACGAGGCCATTCGCTTCTACCGCGATGTCCTCGGCCTGCGCGAGGAGCTGTCCGTCGAGGGGCCTGACGGCGCCCACGTCACCATCCTCGATGCCGGCCGCGCCACGCTTGAGCTGGCCAATCCGGCGCAGGTGCGCTTCATCGACCAGGTCGAGGTCGGCCGCACCGGGGTCGCCCCCCGGCTGCGCCTCGCCTTCGAGGTGGCCGATAGCGCTGCCTCAACCGATGCGCTCGTCGCCGCCGGCGCTGACCTGATCGCGCCGCCAACCGAGACGCCATGGCGGTCGCTCAACGCCCGCCTGTCGGCACCGGCGGACTCCAGCTGACCCTCTTCCAGCAGCTCCCCAGTGCCAAGACGTAGCGCATCGGCGCTCGCCGTCGTGGTCCTACTCGCAGGATGCGGGTTGGGTCAGCCGTCCGACGGGCCGCTCGAGAACTCGACCCGGCTTGGCGTGGAGGTGCCGCTGGGGCCGGGCGAGACGGTCACTATCGGCGTCATCTTTCCGCCCAATCCTCTCGATTCGCCCATCCGCGTCGAGTCGGTCGCGCCGGTCGAGATCACGGGTGCACAGGTGGTCGGCATCGTCTTCGCCGACCCGATCGAGCGCAGCATCGTGGGTGCTGTCGGATTCCCACCCGACGGTTGGGACACGCAACCCGTCGAAGGCGCCATCATCCAGCCCGGGCAGGAAGCCGGCCTGCTCATCGGCCTCCAGGTGGACGATGGCATTGGACAGGGTGTCATCGATGGCATCCGGGTCCGCTATGTCGCCGACGGCCAGGCGTTCGAGACGGTCCTTCACTGGACCCTCCGCGTCGGGTCGGACTACCCCTTCGCCAGCGACGGCAACGACAGCTGAGCCGCCACGGGTTCGCGCCAGCCGTCCCGGCGTCGCTCGCCACGGATACTCCCCTGTAGTATCCTGAACGCACCGATGGCCACCACTGCAACCCCGCCCGCGACCACTGACGAACTCACGTTGCCCGTCGTCGGCATGACCTGCGCGAGTTGCGTCAACCGCATCGAGCGCTTCCTGAACAAGGCCGATGGCGTGGATGCGGCCACGGTCAACCTCGCCACCGAGCGCGCCACCGTGCGCTTCGATCCGGCGGTCATCGACCGCGGCGGGATCGTGGCGGCCATCGAGGCCGCCGGCTACGAGGTCGCGCCCGAGGCAACGGTGTCGGCCACCGACGAGGCACAGACCGATGCGACCGAGGCCGTCCACGCCGCCGAGCGCCGCACGCTGCTGACGCAGGCGATCGCATCGCTCGGCATCGGCGCAGTGATGATGGCGATCATGTTCTGGCCCGGCGGCGCGCCGTGGCCGATGATGGACATCAACCGCTGGTTCCTGGTGCCGGCCACCATCGTGCAGTTCATCTTCGGCCGCCGGTTTCTTGTCGCCGCCATCAAAGCCGGGCGCCATGGCGACGCGACGATGGACACGCTGGTCGCAGTGGGCACCATGGCCGCCTACGGCTACTCGCTGTTCGTCACCCTCATGCCCGAAGCGACAATGGCCGCCGGGCTGGGCATGGAGACGTACTTCGACTCGGCGGCGATCATCATCGGCTTCATCCTGCTCGGCCGGTGGCTCGAGGCACGCGCCAAGGGCCAGGCATCGGGCGCCATCAAGGCGCTGCTGCGGCTGCGCCCGACGACCGCGCGCGTCCTGCGCGAGGGCGCCGAGCGCGAGATCCCGCTTGACCAGGTGCTGGTCGGCGACCTGCTGAGGGTCCGCCCCGGCGACCGTGTGCCGGTGGACGGCGTGGTCATCGACGGTGCCTCGGCAGTGGACGAATCCATGTTGACCGGCGAGTCGCTGCCGGTCGAGAAGGCGGTCGGCGACCGGGTCATCGGTGCCACCATGAACGCGTCGGGCTCCTTCGTCATGCGCGCTGAGCGCGTCGGGCGCGACACGGCCCTGTCGCAGATCGTGGCGCTGGTCGAGCGCGCCCAGGGCTCGAAGGCACCGATCCAGCGCGTGGCCGACCGCGTCACCGGCTGGTTCGTACCAGCGGTGCTCGTGATCGCGGTGCTGACGTTTGCCGCCTGGATGCTCGTCGGCCCCGAGCCACGCCTGCCGTTTGCGCTGTCCACCGCCATCGCCGTGCTGATCATCGCCTGCCCGTGCGCCATGGGGTTGGCTACGCCGACGGCGATCATGGTCGGCACCGGCAAGGGCGCCGAGAGCGGCATCCTCATCCGCGACGGCAGCGCGCTGGAGCGGGCAGGGGCCATCACCGCGGTCGTGCTCGATAAGACCGGCACCATCACCGCCGGCGAGCCCTCCGTCGTGCGTGTCGAACTGGCAGCCGGCGTCACCGAGCGCGACCTGCTGGCGGCGGCCCTGGCCGCCGAGCGTGGCAGCGAGCATCCGCTGGCCGAGGCCATCGTCCGCCACGCGACATCGCTGGGCTTGACCTCACCGGAGACGACCTCCTTCGAGGCGGTCGCCGGGCACGGCGTCCGCGCCACCGTCGACGGGGTCGAGATCCTCGCCGGCACGGCGTCCTTCGTCCGCGCAGAGCCAATGGACGTCGGCGTCGCCTCACCCGTCTACGTTGCGCGGGACGGCGCGCTGCTAGGGGTCATCGGCCTCGCCGACACGATCAAGCCCGAGGCGGCCGAGGCCATCGCCCGCCTGCGCCAGACCGGCCTCGACGCCTGGATGATCACCGGCGACCGGCGCGCCGTGGCCGATGCGATCGGGGCGCAGGTCGGCATCGGTCCGGAGCGGATCCTGGCCGAGGTGCTGCCGGGCGACAAGGCCGCGCGCGTGACCGAGCTGCAGGAGAGCGGGGCGGTGGTGGCGATGGTCGGCGACGGCATCAACGACGCGCCGGCCCTGGCCCAGGCGGACCTGGGGATCGCGATTGGCACCGGCGCGGACGTGGCGTTGGAGGCGTCCGACATCACGCTCGTCGGCGGTGCCCTGAGTGGCGTGCCGGCCGCGGTCCGGCTGTCGCGCGCCACGATGCGCACGATCCGCCAGAACCTAGGCTGGGCGTTCGGCTACAACATCGGGCTCATCCCGGTGGCCGCCGGCCTGCTGTGGCCGGCGCTGGGATGGCAGCTCTCCCCCGCCCTGGCCGCCGCGGCCATGGCCCTCTCGAGCGTCAGCGTGGTCAGCAATTCGCTGCGACTGCGCGCATTCAGGCCTTAGACCCATCTCACCCCGCGCCGATATGGCGCGCCAGATCAGGAGGAACGACCAATGGACGAGCTCCAGATGCGCCCGATGCCCACCGACCCGGTGTGCGGCATGAGCGTCAACCCCGAGATCGCATCGGCCCAGGGGCTGACGAGCGAGCACGAGGGCGTGACCTACTACTTCTGCGGCCGCGGCTGCAAGCTGGACTTCGAGGAGGATCCCGGCAAGTACTTCGCCGCGGACTACGTTCCGAGCATGTAGGGCTGATCGGCGGGGTCGCCGGGCTCTCTGATCCCCGCCCCGCCGCTTCTGCTTGCGCCCCGGCGCATCTAACTGAGAGGTTGGGGCTGGTTGGGGCGCAGTTGCGTTCATGGCTTGCGTCCTGGTGCACGTCCCGGTCGGAATCGGCGACAACCTCGTAGTTGCGTGCGCGCCGGCGCAAGCGCCCCGCGCGACTACACTGGTCGGCTCATGTCAACCGCCCTGATCCGCACGACCGGCCTGACCAAGCGCTATCCCGGCGGCGTCACCGCCCTCGATGGGCTGACCGTCGAGATCGGTGAGGGCGTGGTCGGCCTGGTGGGCGCGAACGGCGCGGGCAAGAGCACGCTGATCAAGATCCTGCTCGGGCTGTTGCCGCAGACGGACGGGAACGCCACCGTCCTGGACCTCGACACGGCCACGCAGGGCGCGCGCATCCGCGAGCTGGTCGGCTACATGCCGGAGCACGACTGCCTGCCGCCGGACGTCAGCGCCACCGAGTTCGTCAGCCACATGGCGCGCGTGTCAGGCCTGCCGGCGGGTGCCGCGCGCGAGCGCACTGCCGACGTCCTGCGCCACGTCGGCCTGTACGAGGAGCGCTACCGCCAGATCGGCGGCTACTCGACCGGCATGAAGCAGCGGGTCAAGCTGGCGCAGGCGCTCGTCCACGACCCGCGCATCCTGTTCGCCGATGAGCCGACCAACGGCCTGGATCCCGCCGGGCGGGACGAGATGCTGGGACTGATCGAGCGCATCGGGCGCGACTTCGGGATCACGACCATCGTGGCCAGCCACCTGCTGGGCGAGATCGAGCGGATCGCGACCTGGCTGGTGGCCATCGACGCCGGCCGCCTGCTGCGCACCGCACCGCTCGCCAGCTTCACCGAGCGGACCGGACAGCTGCTGGTAGAGACCGATGACGACGCCGCCCCGCTCGCGGAGCGCCTGGCCGCCGGCGGCTTCACCGCCAGCGCCGATGGACGCCTGGCGATCATCGAGCTGGCCGACGCTCCCGGCGACGAGCACGCCGTCTACGACGCGGTGCGCGACGCCGCGGTGGCGATGGACGTGGCGCTGGTGCGGATCGAGCACCGGCGACACCAGCTCGAGGACCTGTTCAGGGACGGGACCGATGACCGCGCCGCCTGACGCCGCTTCCGGCACGATCTACGACATCGGCTACCGCCACTACACCGGCCCGCGGCTGGGCCGGCGCGGGGCCATCACCGCCGTCATCGGTTCCGCCCTACGGGCGGCGTTCGGCCTCGGCCGCAGCGGCCGCTCGAAGATCATCCCGTGGGGCGCGGTCATCCTGGCCGTGCTGCCGGCCTTCGTGGCCATCGCGGTCCGCGTCCTGGCCGGCGAGATCCTGGAGGTCACCACCTACGAGACGTACCTGTGGGACATCGGCTCGCTGCTGCCGATCTTCCTGGCGGCCCAGGCGCCGGAACTGGTGGTGAACGATATTCGCCACCACGTCCTGCCGCTGTACTTCAGCCGCCCGATGAGCCGCCTCGACTACGTTGGCGCCAAGCTGGCGGCCCTGAGCCTGGCCATGCTGGCCCTGACCCTGGCGCCGGTGCTGCTGCTGTTCGCGGGCAAGGTGCTGGCCGCCCAGGACGTGGTCGGGGCCCTGGGCGACGAGATCGGCTCGCTGCCGGGGATCGTCGGCAACGGCGTCATGCATGCGGTCGTGCTGGCCGCCATCGGGCTCGCCATCAGTTGCCTGGCCGGCCGACGTGCCTACGCGGCCGGCGCCGTGCTGGCCCTGTTCCTGATCGGCGGGGTCATCGGCGCCATCCTGTCGGAGGTCGGCGGGACCCTGGCCGACATCGCGCCGTTCACCAACCCACTGACCATCCTCGACGGGGCGCGCGAATGGCTGTTCGGCGGCAGCGCGCCCGAGTCGCCGGTGGGCGTCTCGAACGTCCCGCTGCCGATCTACGGCCTGGCGACGCTGCTGATGCTGGCTCTGTCGAGCGCCATCCTGTTCGTGCGTTATCGGCGGATCACCGCATGAGCACGCTGCGCCTCGAAGCGGTGTCGCGCTGGTATGGCAACGTGGTGGCCGTCAACGACGTGACGTTCGACGTCGGGCCGGGGATCACCGGCCTGCTGGGGCCGAACGGTGCGGGCAAGACCACGCTGCTGCACATGATGGCGGGCTTCCTGGCGCCCAACGCGGGCACGGTCCGCCTGGACGAGACACCGACCTGGCGTCACCCCGACCTGTATCGGTCCATCGGCTTCGTGCCCGAGCGTGAGGCCGTCTACGGCTTCCTCACATGCCGGCAGTTCGTGCACGCCACCGCGCGCCTGCACGACGTGGCCGATCCGGCTGCCGCTGCCAGCCGGGCGATCGCCATGGTCGACCTGGCCGATGCGGCCGACCGCGCCATCGGCGGCTACAGCAAGGGCATGCGCCAGCGGGCCAAGGTGGCGGCGGCACTGGTCCACGACCCGACGGTGCTGATCCTTGACGAGCCGTTCAACGGCATGGACCCGCGCCAGCGGCTGCACATGATGGACCTGCTGCGCCGCATGGCCGCGGAGGGCCGCACGATCCTGTTCAGCAGCCACATCCTCGAGGAGGTCGAGCGACTGAGCGACCGCGTGCTGGTGGTCGTGGCCGGACGGCTGGCGGCCGCGGGTGACTTCCGGCGCATCCGGCGCCTGATGACCGATCGGCCGCACAGCTTCACCATTCGCTCGACCGATGACCGGGCCCTGGCGCGCGAGCTTCTCGTCACGCCCGAGATCGAGGCCGTCGAGCTGCACGATGGCGTGCTGACGGTCCGCACCGGCGACTACGGGGCGCTGACCCGCGCGGTGGCCCCCGCCGCGCAGCGGGCGCGGGCATCGCTGCTCGAGTTGCGCCCGACCGACGAGTCGCTCGAATCGGTGTTCAGCTACCTGGTGCGCCGATGACGTCCGCCCTGGTCTCGATCACGCTGCGCGCCCTGCTCAACCGGCGCCGCACCCTGGGACTCGCGCTGCTCGGGGCGCTGCTGGTGGTCGTCGCGATCATCTATCGGCTCAGCGATCCACCCGACGCGCAGTCGCTGGACGTGACGCGCCGCCTGCTGGCCGACTTCGGGATTGGCGTGCTGCTGCCGCTGGTGGCGGTCATCGTCGGCACGTCCGCCATCGGGGCCGAGTTAGAGGACGGCACGATCGTCTACCTGCTGGCGCGACCGGTGCCCCGGCGGCTGATAGTGCTCGTCAAGCTCGCCATCAGCTGGCTGGTCACGTGCCTGCTCATCACGCCGGCCATCGTGATCGCGGGGTTGATCGGCAACGGCGACGTCGAGCTGGCGGCGGGCTACGCGGTCGCATCGGTCGTCGGCGCGCTGGAGTACACCACGGTGTTCGTGGCGCTTTCGCTGGTGACGTCGCGGGCGCTCATCGTGGGGCTGGCCTACGTCGTCGTGTGGGAGGGCTTCGTCTCGGCGCTGTTCGCGGGCACCCGGCCCATCAGCATTCGCCAGCACGCCCTGGCCTGGGCCGAGGCGCTCGGCGGCCCCGGCGCCGCCGGCAGCGCGGACCTGGAGTTCATGACGGCGGTCGTCATCGGCGCCGTGGTGGTGGTCGCTGCGGTGCTGGTGGCGATTCGACGCCTGGAGACCGTGGAACTGCGCGGCGAGACGGCGTAGAGTCGGTGGGGGATGAACGCGGGGAATCCGACTCGACGGTGGCTGATCGGCCTGGGAGCCGTGGCCGTTATGGCGCTCGCCGTGCTGGCCACCGCGACGCTCCCTTCCTGGCTGCCGGGCGTTGGCACCCGGCCTCGGGCCGAGCCCGTCCAGCGGAGAGGTGAGCCCCTCTGCCAGTTTGACCGTCACCACGCCTGAACCGACGCGGTCGAGTCAGCCGACGCCGGCCGTCTCCTCGACTTCGAGCCCTGGCGATCCTGGACCAAGCATCACTGGCGAGATACCCGGACCGACCGCCTCTGTGCCCCCACGATCGCCAGGCATGGTCGGAGCCAGCATTGAAGCGGTGGCTGAGGCCGCCATCGGCCAGGGCCTGACCTGCAAGTCGTTCGAGCAGTCGCCGGAAATGGGCGCCTCCTTTCAGTTGTTCTGCTACACGGAAGTCGATGGGGCGCAGTTCGATGTGAGAGGCAACTACTGGCGCCGCGACTACGTGGATCAGGTGCACAGCGTCGTGCTCGCCGGGGGCGGTGGGAGCATCGAGCGGGGCCGCGCGGTCGACCTGTTCGTGGCGTTGGCGAGGGCGGTCGTCGGTCACGAGCCGGGAGCGGTCGAGTTCGTTGAGGCGCACGTCGACGACCCGACGTGCGACGGAGCGGGCTGTGAGTTCGTGACGCCGACCGCGACGATCAGGTTGCTCTACGGCGTCAATGGTGCCCGCCAGCTGACCATCGGCGACTAGCGTCAACGGCGTCATCCTCCGCGGATCTCGGAGGTTCCCTGCTACGCTCCGGCCATGGACCTCCCCGCACCCTGGGGCCGGACCTTCGCCGGCCGGCTAGACCAGCATGTCATCGACAGCGAGGCGTTGACCGGCAACCCGCTCGGCGACCCGCATCGGCGCCCGGTCTGGATCTACACCCCGCCCGGCTACGACGAGGAGCCGGAACGGCGATACCCATCGGTCTACCTGATCCAGGGCATGACCGGGCAGATCGACATGTGGAACAACCGCAGCGCGTTCGCGCCGACCGTGGTCGAGGCGATCGATGCCTGGTTCGCCGCACCCGGGGCAACCCCGGCCGTCGTCGTCTTCGTCGACGCCTGGACCAGCTTCGGTGGCTCGCAGTTCCTCGACTCGCCGGGGACCGGGCGCTACCACACGTACCTGTGCGACGAGGTCGTCCCGTTCGTGGACGAGCGCTACCGCACGCTGGACGCTGCCGCCCACCGCGGCATCGCCGGGAAGTCGAGCGGCGGCTATGGGGCCATGGTCACGCCGATGCTGCGCCCGGACCTGTTCGGTGGCCTCGTCACCCACGCGGGCGACGCCCTGTTCGAGGTCTGCTACCAGCCCGAGTTCCCCGCCGCCGCCCGCGCCCTGCGAGACCACTACGGCGGCTCCTTCGACGCCTTCTGGACCGATTTCCGCGCTCGACCCGGCCGCTCACGACCGGGCGACGCCGAGCTGATCAACGAATGGGCCATGGCCGCCTGCTACTCCGCCGATGCCGACGGCACCGTGCACCTGCCCTTCGACCCACCCACGGGACGGTTGATCCCGGCCACCTGGGAGCGCTGGCTGGCGTGGGACCCCGTGCGCATGGCGCCCGCCCACGCCGATGCGCTCCGCGGCCTGCGAGCCATCTGGATCGACGCCGGGCGCAGCGACGAGTACTACCTGGACCTCGGTGCCGAGGCCTTCCGCGCGGCGCTCGAGGACCTTGGTATCGGCGAGCCGATCGTGCGCTTCGAACTGTTCGACGGCAAGCACGGTGGCATGACGTGGCGCTACCCCGACGCCATCGGCTGGCTGGCCGAGCGGCTGGTCCGCTGAGCGCTCCCGACGCGCCGAACGGTATCCTCCCGCGAGCATGACCTTCCGACCCGACGCCCAGCTCGATCCGTCCCAGGTGGAGGACCGCCGTGCGCGCCGCGTCAGCCGCGGCGGCGTGGCCATGGGTGGCGGGCTCGGCACCATCCTGCTGATCGTCATCGTGCTGCTGACCGGCGGCAACCTGGGCGATCTCGGCGGCATGCTGGATGCGCCCGGTGCCCAGCCTGCCGGGCCGGTGCCGAGCGGCGCCGCCGACGACTGCCAGACCGGGCAGGATGCCAACCAGCGCCAGGACTGCCGGATCGTCGGCACGGTCAACAGCGTGCAGGCGTATTGGGCCAACGCCTTCGCAAACGCCGACCGCCAGTACACCAAGGCCACGACCATCCTGTTCAGCGGCTCGGTCGACACGGCCTGTGGCGGCGCCACGAGCGCCGTCGGCCCGTTCTACTGTCCGCTCGACCAGCACGTCTACATCGACCTGGGCTTCTACGACGAGCTCGAGAGCCGCTTCGGGGCCGAGGG
>JADLBB010000232.1 GCA_020848055.1 Chloroflexota bacterium
CAGCCCTCGCCGTGCTCGTCCTCGTCATCGCCGCGGTGACGTCCGGACCAGTCGCGGATGGCTCCGCGCTGCCATCTTCCAGTGACTCGTCCGGCGGCGCTGCGTCCGATGTGCCGGTGACAGCGCCGGCGGCGACCGATACGGCCCTGCCGTCCGAGTCGGAGCCCGGTCAATCGGGAGAGCCGTCATTCGCGCCGGGAGCCAGCCGCCAGCCCGCGCCGCGACCGAGCGGCGCGACGAGCCGTCCGTCGGCGTCCGCCGCGTCATCGACAGGTGCGGCGATCCCATCTCCATCGGCGCCTGCGAGCGCAGCCCCGACCGCGACACCCAGGCCGTCGGCGCCGGTGGCGACACCGACCCCGGTCCCATCTACTCCGGCGCCCACTCCCACGCCCGAGCCGCCGACGCCAACCCCCGCTCCAACGCCCAGTCCGGTGCCACCGACCCCCGATCCAACGCCGACGCCGTAGGAATGCCCACTTGGGCGGTTCGAACGCCCATCGCGGCGTCGTGCACCTTGCGCTCGAGCGACAGTACGATGCGCGTTCGAGTACATCGGAGGTCGGTCATGGTTCGCGAGGATGGGTTGTTCGACCGAATTGCCAGGGCGTTGGGACTGGGGCGGCACGACGCACCGGAGGCACAGCGAGGCATCGACATGGAGCGGCCGCTCAGCACCGCCAGCCCCGCCGCGTTGGAACGCCTCGGCGAGGTGAGTGGCGCGGAGGCGGTCGCCGCCCGCGAGGGCATCTCGGGCGGATTCGGTGCGTCGGGTGCCATGGGCGGTGCCGGAGCGGGCGGAGCGGCCGGCGTGACCGGCCTGGAGGCCCACGACCCGGGCGCGCCGGCGACGACAGCTGACGCCGGCAGAGTGCTCACCGAATACGAGATGGGCTACGAATCCGATGCCGCCCTCGAGCGCGTTGCGGAGAGTGGAGCCTCGCGGCCGCCATCGGAGCGCGTCGAGCCGTAGGCCTGGCGTCGCCGACCGCTGGCGACAAGCATTGCCCGGGTGCGCGTCGAGGAGTACCGTACGACGTGTGTCGCAGGGGCGCCGCCATGCCGCACCAGTGACCGCGATGCTCGGGAGTCTCGCGATCATTGCGGCTTCGTGCGCGTCACAACCGGCTGCCACCCCGAACCCGACCCCAACGCCCGCACCCACCGACACGATTCCGGCCACCGCGTTCCCCACGGCCTCGATCGCTCCGACTCCCACCCAGCTCGCGGCCAGCGCCACCCCTGCCCCCAGCATCCCATCCGGGCCGGTCGGGTTCAGTTGGACGACCGTCGCGCTGCAGGCTGAGATCCAGGCACTGACGGCCGATGGGAGTCGATTCGTCGCGGCCGGCACCAGCGCGGGTGGACAGGTGGCGTTCACGTCGCCCGATGGGTCGGCGTGGACGCAGATCGCCGTGCCGCCCCCCACCGGCCTCGTGGATCCGTCGTCCGGCCTGCCGCCCAACACGGGGGCCAGCTACTCGAGGATGGGTCCGCTGGTGAGGCTGGACACGACGCTCTACTCGTTCGGCACGTTCAGCTTCATGGACGCCATGCGGCCGGTTGGCTGGCGCTGGACCGATGGGGCGGCGTGGGCCTTCATCACCTCGACCAATCCGTTCTTCTCGAGCGGCACGGTGTTCGACGCCGCCAGTGGCGACGACGCGATCATCGTGATGCGTGGCGCACCCGCGCTCCGGTGGTCCGACACCGACACGACCTCGTGGAGTTGGCGATCCGGCAGCAGTTGGGTCTCCGGCGACCTGTCAGCGAATGACGCCGACCGGGTGGCGGCCACGGAGGTGGCATCCAGCACCGATGGATTCCTGGCCACGGGCAACGTCCTCACTGGGGACGACGCCGCCGCACTGACCGTGCCGGTGACGTGGAGCTCGCCCGACGGTGACGCCTGGACCCAGGTCGCTCCATCCGGCTGGGCCGGCCAGGTCTGCGCGCTCGAGGCGGATCCGGACGGCAGTTTCATGGCCGTCAGCGTCGAGCCCAACCGGGCTGCCGGTTGGACGTGGAACGCCGGCTACGGCTGGCAGAGCACGACACTGCCCGGTTCGGGTGGGATTCCGACTACCCAGGGCAACCCGTTCGCAGGCCTGTGCGCCATGGTCCGAGCAGGCGGGCGCGTGGTCGCCCTCATCGGTTACCCCAGCGGCGCGATGTCCTGGACGCGGGACTCGACCGGGACCTGGCTGGCCGGCCCGAGCATCCCCGGTTCGAACCTGGGTCTCGCGGCGGCGCTCGGAGACAGGGTGGTCGTGCTCGAGTCGGTGATCAGCCCGACCGGCGGCCAGAACACAACCATCGCGCACGTCGGCACCGTCACGCCCTGATTGGGAACGTTGTGCCGATGCGGGCCGATGGCGGCGAATGGCTCGCTGCGGCGACCGCAATGCGCCGATACGGGCCGGTTGTTCGGCCGTTGCCCCGTCATCCGCGCCCTTCCACGCTCCCATTCGGACGCGATCACTCTCCGCCAACGATCAATCGACCGATGCGAGCCGAGTGCGTCCTGACGCGAGCCGTGGCGACCGCAACCGTCCGATCAGAGCCGATTGCGGCCTCCAGAAGCGCCCCCCGACCGCAAGCGACCAGGTTGCGCCAAACCACATGCGTGGTGTATGACGTTGTCATACAGGCCCGCCGACAATCGCCCAAACCGCCCGATTCATCGCGACAGACTGTTGTCACATACCTCGAGGACTCTTCGAACATGACGCAGGCACGCATCAGCATCGACCGCGACACCATCGGCATTGATGGCCTCCGCTTCACCGATGCGGCCCTCGCCGCCTTCGTGGCCCAAACGCCGCCGGCGGACCGTGCCGCGCTGGTGGAGCGCGCGTTGCGCATCGGGCTCATGACTCTGGCCAACGCCGGCGTCAGCCTGAGCGCGGATCTGGTCCGCGCCGAGTTCGACCGGCTGCACGAGCGGATGGAAGCGACCCAGGACAAGGCGGCGCAGGTGCTGGCGACGACGCTGCGCGAGAACTTCGCCGATGGCGATGGCCGTATGCCCCGCACGCTCGAGCGATTCCTCGGCGACGACGGGAAGCTGCGCCAGATCACGCGCGAACTGTTCGACGAGAACCAGCGAGAGAGTGCCCTCGGCAAGCTCAACGAGATCCTGGGCCGCTAC
>JADLBB010000233.1 GCA_020848055.1 Chloroflexota bacterium
CAGCCCTCGCCGTGCTCGTCCTCGTCATCGCCGCGGTGACGTCCGGACCAGTCGCGGATGGCTCCGCGCTGCCATCTTCCAGTGACTCGTCCGGCGGCGCTGCGTCCGATGTGCCGGTGACAGCGCCAGCGGCGACCGATACGGCCGTGCCATCCGAGTCGGAGCCCGGTCAATCGGGAGAGCCGTCATTCGCGCCGGGAGCCAGCCACCAGCCCACGCCGCGACCGAGCAGCGCGACCAGCCGTCCGTCGGCGTCCGCGAGGTCATCGACAGGTGCGGCCACTCCATCTCCATCGGCGTCTGCGAACGGAACCCCGACCGCGACAGCGCGGCCGTCGGCGCCGGTGGCGACACCGACCCCGGTCCCATCTACTGCGGCCCCCACTCCCACGCCCGAGCCGCCGACGCCGACCCCCGATCCAACGCCCAGTCCGGTGCCACCGACCCCCGATCCAACGCCGACGCCGTAGGAATGCCCACCCGGGCGGTTCGAACGCCCATCGCGGCGTCGTGCACCTTGCGCTCGAGCGGCAGTACGATGCGCGTTCGAGTACATCGGACCCGTAGGCAACACCGTGGTCGTGCTCGAAGCAGTGCCGGACCCAGCCGGCGGGCAGACCACAACCATCGCGCACGTCGGCACCGTCACGCCCTGATTCGGAACGTTGTGCCGATGCGGGCCGATGGCGGCGAATGGCTCGCTGCGGCGACCGCAATGCGCCGTTACGGGCCGGTTGTTAGGCCGTTGCCCCGCCATCCGCGCCCATCCACGCTCCCATCCGGACGCGATCACTCCCCGCCAACGATTAATCGACCGATGCGAGCCGATTGCGTCCCGACGCGAGCCGTTGCGACCGCAACCGTCCGATGCGAGCCGATTGCGGCCCCCAGAAGCGCCCCCGACCGCAATCGACCAGGTTGCGCCAAACCACATGCGTGGTGTATGACGTTGTCATACAGGACCGCCGACAATCGCCCGGATCGCCCGATTTATCGCGACAGACTGTTGTCACAACCGCCCCGGAGTCTAGTGACATGACGCAGGCACGCATCAGCATCGACCGCGACACCATCGGCATCGAGGGCTTCCGCTTCACCGATGCCGCCCTGGCCGCCTTCGTTGGGCAGGCACCGGCGGACGATCGTGCCGCGCTGGTGGAGCGCGCGTTGCGCATCGGGCTCATGACCCTGGCCAGCGCCGGCGTCAGCCTGAGCGCGGATCTGGTCCGCGCCGAGTTCGAGCGGCTGCACGAGCGGATGGAAGCGACCCAGGACAAGGCGGCGCAGGTGCTGGCGACGACGCTGCGCGAGAACTTCGCCGATGGCGACGGCCGTATGCCGCGGACGCTCGAGCGATTCCTCGGCGACGACGGGAAGCTGCGCCAGATCACGCGCGAACTGTTCGACGAGAACCAGCGAGAGAGTGCCCTCGGCAAGCTCAACGAGATCCTGGGCCGCTACTTCGACGGCGACGGGTCGCGCCTGGCGCGACTGCTGGACCCAACCCGAGAGGGCAGCCCGCTGCACCAGTTCCGCGGCGAGGTGAGCGACGAGTTCCGTCGCCTGTCCGAGCGGATCACGGCGCTCGAGGAGGCCAAGAAGGCCCGGGCGGAGGAGCGCGCCAAGGGCACTGCCAAGGGGGCCGACTTCGAACACGCCCTCGAAGCTCGCCTCGGCGAGATGGCGCGGGGCATGGGCGACCTGGTCGAACTGACCGGCACCGACGGCGGAGACAACGGGACCAGCAAGAAGGGCGACCTGGTCATCACCATTGACCCCACCCGAACCCGCGGCACGGCGCTGCGTATCGTGGTCGAGGCCAAGGATCGGCAGATGCCGCTGGGCCGCATGGCCGACGAGCTGAAGGCCGGCCGCCTGAACCGCTCGGCAGCCGTGGCGCTCGCCGTCTTCACGCCCCACACCGCGCCGAATTCCGTGTCGCCATTGGCGATCGTCGGTTCCGACATCTACGCCACCTACGATCCGGAGACCGATGACGCCATCGCGCTCGAAGCCGCCTACCGCACGGCGCGCATCCTGGCGCTGTTGACCCTGCGCGACAAGCCGGTCCAGATTGACGCCGATGCGGTCGCGCGCTCGCTCGACGACCTGGTCCACCAGGTGGACGTTGTGCGCAGCCTCAAGACGAAGCTGACCTCCATCGGGTCAACGGCGCGCGACGTGTCCGATGCGCTCGACGGCCTGCGCATGGGCGTCCTGCGCAGCGTCAAGGACCTCGAAGCGCAGCTGGCCGTCGTCGAGGGCGACGCAAAGACTGACCTGACCGCCTGACCGCCCGATCCCGAGGGAGGACCGGCATGGGCACGCATGGCCGATGCGTGCCGGGGCAGCGTTATCCGGCGCGCGTTGACTCGTCGACCGCTCGGGAGCGGGGACCCCAGACGCTCAGCCGCCGAGCACCTCGATCGGGTCCCCCACCGCGATCCGCCCCGGCTCGACGACTTCGGCATACACGCCGAAATAGAGATGGTTGCCGTCGCGCAGGCCGCGGTAGTCGCGGAGGACGTGGAGGGTCGGGAAATCGCGCAACCCGGTGTCTGGGTCCTGCGTGGTGATGACGCACCGCGGGTCCAACCGGGTCACGTGGACGAGCGCATCACCGATGCGAACCTCGTCACCCAGCCACCCATCCTCCTGGTGAGGTCGCTCTGCACCGGCCACCTGGATCAGCATCCGGAAGCGGCGGGGATCCACCGGCTGCCCGTGGTTCCCCTGGCGCGCAAGTTCGGCGACGGAGGCTTCGGACAGGATCGAGACCCCGTTGCGATCGCGCTCGTGCGGCAGCCGTTCGGAGCGGTACAGCTCCAACCTGCGGTCCGCCCATGCCGAGAGCGCATCGGCCCATGGGCCGATCACGCGACGCGCGGTGAAGGCGCGGTTGTGAAACTCGAGGCTCGTCGGGCTGTCCAGTTCGACCGCGCCGCTGACCGTCTCTCCACCCGGAAAGGTGATGGTGAGGCACTCACCCCCATCGACCGACTCGAATTCGGCCTGCAGCTGGACGAGCGTGCCCAGCTTGGTCCGGTCGAACAGCCGCCCATCTGCGGTGTGCATCGAGAAGCGCCGGTCGTCGATGACCCCGTGCGGGCTCAGTTCGACCGACTGCGGATGATGCAGCGCGAACCCTCGGATCGGCGTGGTCGACAGGCGGGAGACGGTCAGCATCGGCGCCCATTGTGCGCCACGGCGAGCGCCCATTGCCGGCGGCCAGCGGGAACCGCACCGGTCGCGCCAGCGTCAAGGATGCGTGAGACGCCTGACGCCCACGCTCCTGGCCATGGTCTGGGTCATCACCGCCTGCGCGCCCGCGCCGAGCCCGAGCGACCCTCGTCTCGAGTTGGCCGCCCTCTCCCTTCCGCGCCTGTCCACCACCGACCAGGATGCCATCGATGCCGCCGCCGCGGTTAACGCCTTCGGCTTCGACCTGTATCATGCCGCGGCCCGTGGCGAGGACGATCTCGTGTTGTCTCCTGCCAGCATCGCGCTGGCCCTGGCGATGGCCCGCGCCGGAGCCCGCGGCGAGACGGCCGTCCAGATGGATGCAGTCCTGCACGACGCTGCGTCCGACAGCCATGCGGCATGGCTGAATGCGCTCGACGCCGCCCTGGCCGCACGGAACGGAACCTTCCGCGACGCCGATGGCGGCGCTCACGACGTGACCCTGCGCATCGCGAATGCGCCCTTTGCCCAGCGCGGCATGAAGCTGGAAGCTCCCTATCTCGAAGCCCTGGCCACAGGTTTCGGCGCCGGCCTGCGCCTGGTGGACTACATCAACGCCACCGAGGAAGCCCGCCAGGCCATCAATGGTTGGGTGGCCGGCCAGACCGAGGATCGGATCCCGGAGTTGCTGGTCCCGGGCGTGCTCACGCCGGATGCTCGCCTGACGCTGGTCAACGCCATCTACCTGAAAGCCGCCTGGCTGACACCGTTCGATAAGGGCCGCACGCAACCCGGGTCGTTCACCCGGTCCGACGGATCAACCGTCGAGACGCCCATGATGCACGTGGGCGAATCCCTAGCCTACGCCGCCGGCGATGGCTGGCGCGCGGTGGAGATCCCGTACGTGGGTGACCAGTTGGCCATGACCGTGATCGTTCCAGACGACCTGGCCACCTTCGAGGCCTCGCTCGACGGTGCCGGCTTCGATGCCATCACCGCGGCCCTCCAGGCGCACGAGGTGATCCTGTCCATGCCGCGATTCAGCACCGAGAGCAAGTTGAGCCTGGCCGATGCGCTGACGGCGATGGGCATGCCCGTCGCGTTTGAATTCGATCGCGCCGACTTCTCGGGCATCACCACTGACGAGAGACTGTTCATCGCCGATGTGATCCACCAGGCCAACATCGACGTGGACGAGGCCGGCACCGAGGCTGCGGCGGCCACGGCCGTCGTCATGGAGGCGGGTTCTGCGCCGGGCGAGGTCGTCACGCTGGACGTGGACCGACCGTTCATCTTCGCCCTGCGCGACACGCAGACCGGCGCCATCGTGTTCCTGGGCCGCATCACCGACCCTTCACCCCCCGCGGGCTGACGCCGCGGGCCAGGGCGGCCGAGTGGCCAACGTGAGGCCGCGCGACGGGTGTGCCCGGGTGGCACGCATCGGCCAAGACGAGGCCCCTCTGCAGGGAGGACGGGATGCTGTGTGGCGGTCCTGTGCCCAGGTGGCACCGATCAGCCAAGCGGAGGCCGATCGACGCATCCCGATGGCCGATACATGCGCTGCTTGGCGGCGATGTGCGGCCCATGCATATTCGAGGGCCCGAGCCGGCGCAACGACCGGCCCGTATGCCGGGTGGGCACGTAACGGCCAAGATGGGGCCACCACGGGCTCGAATTCGCGCCTGCGCCGGCCCTCCACGGCCGCGATGTGCGGGCCAGGCAAGGATCCGACACCCAGACGCCCCCAGTCGATCCTGCTTGGCCGATGCGTGCCGGGGCGGCAAGTTCCAAGGACCGCCGCAGCCTAGCGCGAGAGCCGGGCGACCCAGATTTCCTCGGCCGGCCACTGGCGGGCCCAGTCGGGGCTGACGTGGTCGTAGTACGCGTGGGCCCTGGCCGTCTCGGGCGCGCGAAGCTCGATCAACCGCTCGATCTCGAAGCCGTTCGCCCGCAGCAGGTCGATCCAGTCGCCGTGGGCCAGGTGGTACTCGATCCCGGTCTCACCCGGCCAGCGCATCCGATAGGCGCCGAACTGTGGTCGGTGGAGGGTGGTGTCGGTGCCGCCCTCGTCGATGGCGCACAGGTAACTGACGAACGAGTTCGTCAGGAACACCAGCCGGCCGCCCGGACGCAGGAGGCGAGCCGCCTCGGGGATCCATCCTGCCGGATCGGCCCAAAGCGAGGCGCCGAACTCGGATACCGCCAGGTCGAAGGACGCGTCTGGCAGCGGCACCTGTTCGCCCGGCGCCTCGACCAGGGGGAAGTGGATGCCGGTCTCGTCCATCAGTCGCCTGGCGGTGGCGAGCTGGGCAGGCGTGGGATCCACGCCGACCGGCCGAGCCCCGAGCCTGGCGAGTTGGGCCGAGAAGTAGGCGGTTCCGCAACCGAGCTCGATCACGTCCAACCCGACCACGTGACCCAGGGGTGACCCGATGTCGGCCTCGAGCGCGCCGAACACGCCCCAGGCGAGCGCCTGCGGAGCCCACGCCGATGTCGCCTGCGCGTCGGTGAATTGCGCGTTGGTCTCCGTCCACTCCGCGATATTGGAAGCGATGGAATCTGACTGGTCTGCTTCAGGCATCAGCGGATGCTATCGTCGGCGATGGATTGCAGGATGCCGATGCTGACCAGGTCCCCGGCACCACCGCGCGACCGACGATGGCGGATGAGGTCCTCCAGCGAGGCGACCGCCACCAGCAATCCGACGTCGATCTGGACCTGGGTCGCGTTCCGGTCCAGCAGGTCGTAATCATCGCCGGCCGCGGTCCTCGACCACAGGCGGAGCCGGCCAACCGCGGTCTCGACCACAGGGCTGCCGGACGTCCTGCTTGCGCCGAGCTCGTCCAGCGCCGTCGCGAGCCGGCTGGCTGCCACGTCGGTCTGCGCGATGCAGATCTCGATCATCCGCCCAAGCGTTCCACGCGCCCCGTGCGCAACCTCCGCCAGATCGCCGATGAGCACGAAAGGCACATTGAAGCGACGCAGCACGCGCAGCATGCGAATCGGGCTGGTGCGGATGTCCGAGGCGACGCGATCCCCCAGCGCGTCGTGCGTGCGCCGGGCCGGTTGCAACCTGAGCCAGTCACCGCTGTCGCCTTCCTGCGGTGCGACGCCCGCCTGCGCAAGCGACAGATCGTGTCCGGTCGCCCTGATGAGCGTTAGGAGCGTGTCGGCCCGTGGGCTCACGCGACCCTTCTCGATCCTCGCGATGCTGGACTGTGGGACGTCCGCTGTCGCTGCGAGCTCGTGTTGGGTCATTCCTGCCCGCCGGCGAGCCCAGCGAACCATCCGTCCGGGCGACGTATTCGTCACGGGACGATTATATCATAAACATCATAATGATCCCATGGGTCCGGCGAGACCCGGGATTGGCCGGCGATCCGCGGTGCTACCGTTGCGCGCATGGTCACCACCCCCGTAAACGCCATGGAGCGCGTCCGCGCGGCGATCTGGGGCCACCTCGTCGGAGATGCCATCGGCGTGCCGTACGAGGGCCGGCCGCCCGACCCGGCACGGGTGGTTGAAGTGCGCCAGTACGGCACGCACCATCAGCCGGCGGGCACATGGAGCGACGACGGAGCGCTCACCCTGGCCATGCTGGATTCCCTGACCGCAGTCAAGTTCGACCCCGACGACCAGGCCCAACGCATGCTGTCGTGGTTCGACGAGGGGACCTACACGCCCGATGGCGATGGGCCCTTCGACATCGGGGTCACCACTCGGGCGGCGCTCGATCGGCTTCGGCGCGGGACGCCGGCCATCGACGCCGGCGGCGATGCCGAACGCGACCAGGGCAACGGTAGCCTGATGCGGATCCTGCCGGTCGCGCTGGTCGGCACGGCCCAGGATGGCGTGTACGTCGAGCGCGCCCACCTCGCCAGCCGGGTGACGCATGCCAGCCCGATCTGCCAGGTTGCCTGCGCGCTGTACGTGCTGATCGTGCGCGAGCTGGTCGCCGATCCGGCGGTGGCCGCCGACAACATGCTGATCCGCGCCGTCGCTCGGCTGCGGGCCGTGTACGCATCGGACCATCCGGGGTTCGCATCGGTCCTGGACGAGCTGCTGGCGCATCGGGCGAGCCTGCGCCGGCCGGGCGGCGGATGGGTGCTGGACAGCTTCTGGTCGGCGCTCGGCGTCTTCGCAACGGCCAAGTCGTACAGGCACACCATCGAGCGAGCCGTCCGGCTCGGCCACGACACCGATACGACCGCGGCCATCGCCGGGGGCCTGGCGGGCCTGCGATGGGGCCAGAGCGGCATCCCGGTCGAGTGGATCAGTGCCCTGCGCGGCAAGGACATCGTGATGCCGCTCATCGCTCGCCTGGTTTGAGCGAACGATGACGACCGCGCGGGGCGTCGAGCGGACGTACCTGCTGCTGATGCTGCTGACCACGCTGGCGGCATCGTTCATCTGGGGCATCAACACGCTGTTCCTGCTCGACGCCGGCCTGTCGAACACGGAGGCCTTCGCCGCCAACGCGTTTTTCAGCGCCGGCCAGGTGACCTTCGAGGTGCCGACCGGGGTCGTGGCAGACACCCGCGGCCGCCGATTCAGCTTCCTGCTGGGCGCGGCAACCCTCCTCGCCTCCACGCTGCTCTACCTGCTGATGTGGCAACTGCACGCCCCGTTCTGGGGCTGGGCGGCGGCATCGGTGCTGCTCGGGCTGGGATTCACGTTCTTCTCCGGCGCGACCGATGCCTGGCTGGTGGACGCACTGGCCGCCACCGGATACACCGGTCACCTGGAGCGCATCTTCGGGCGAGCACAGGTCGTGTCGGGCGGCGCCATGCTGGCCGGCACCATCAGTGGAGGCGTCATCGCGCAGCTGACCAACCTCGGGGTGCCGTACGTCCTGCGCGCCGCGGTCCTGGGATTGACCCTGGTCATCGCCTGGCGGCTCATGCGCGACCTGGGCTTCAAGCCCGACCGGCAGGCCTCCCCGACGCGGGCCATGCGCGCGGTGCTGAACGGTGCGATCGACGGCGGACTGCGCAACCCGCCGGTACGCTGGCTCATGCTCGCTTCGCCATTCGTGACCGGCGTGGGCTTCTATGCCTTCTACGCCTTCCAGCCGTACCTGCTCGAGCTGTACGGCAACCCTGACGCGTACAGCATCGCCGGCATCGCGGCAGCGCTGCTGGCCGCGGGCCAGATGACCGGCGGGCTGGTGGTCGGCTCATTGCGACGTGTGATCCATCGGCGAACGACCGTGCTGCTGCTGTCGGCAGCCCTGGGCGCGCTGGCGCTGGCGTCGATAGGGCTGACCGATGGGTTCGTCCAGGCCCTCGTCATAATCACGGCCTGGGCCGTTCTGACCGCCGTCGAGCGACCGGTGCGCCAGGCGTTCCTCAACGGCATCATCCGCTCCGAACAGCGGGCCACCGTGCTGTCGTTCGACTCCCTCATGGGTTCGGCCGGCGGCGTCGTTGCTCAACCGGCCCTTGGTCGTGTCGCAGACGTGGCCGGGTACGGGCCGTCGTACCTGGTGGCGGCCGGCGTCAATGCCATGGCCATCCCCTTCGTATGGCTGGCGCGTCGCCAACACGCGGCATCGGACCCGATCTCCGATGCCAGGGACGCACCCCGGTCAACACCCCAGGCGACGCATTAGGATTGGCCGATGCTCCCGCACCATGCCCCGCAGCGATGACGCTACCCACCGGCACAGTCACATTCGTGTTCACCGACCTGGAGGGCAGCACCGCGCTCCTCAAGAGGCTCGGCGACGACGAGTACGCACGGTTGCTGGCCCTGCATCGGCGCCTGCTGCGCGAGATCTTCGCCGGCCACGAAGGTCACGAGATCGACACGCAGGGCGACGCGTTCTTCTACTCGTTCCGACGCGCACGCAGCGCCGTTGCGGCCGCCGTGGACGTGCAACGCGCCCATCGCAAGGCGGCATGGCCCGGTGGATCCGACGTGCGCGTGCGGATCGGCCTGCACACCGGCGAACCGGCCATCGGCGACGAGGGCTACACCGGCCTCGATGTGGTCCGTGCCTCGCGGATCGCCGCCACGGGACACGGCGGACAGATCCTGCTGTCCGACACGACCCGCGCCATCGTGACCGATGACCCGGGAGATGGGGTGAACCTGCGGCCGCTGGGCGAGCGGAAGCTCAAGGACATCGATCGTCCCGAACCGCTGTTCGAGGTGGTTATCGATGGCGAGGCCGAGCCCGCACCACCGCTCGCGAAGGAGGCCTCTGCGACCGAACGGACCTCGCGGGAGACGTTCGCACGGGAGGCGCACCGAATGATCGAGGAGCGCATCCTCGCCTCGCTCGAGAAGACCCTCGGCGGTGACTTCCCGTTCGGCATCGGTCGGCCCAAGGCGCGCGAAGGGCCGGAGCCCGCGGC
>JADLBB010000234.1 GCA_020848055.1 Chloroflexota bacterium
CGAGGTCGGTCATGCGCCCGCCCGCGGCGGTGACGATGACGTAGGGCGCGGCGAGGTCGTACGGATGCACGCCGTCCTCGACCATCGCCTCGGCGGATCCCGACGCCACGAGCATGTGGCTCCAGAAGTCGCCGAAGCCGCGGCTGCGCCAGGCCCGTCCGGCCGCCACGACGGCCCTGCCACCCAGCGCCCGCGCGTCGCCGTACAGGAACTGGCCGTCAGCCAGGCGATCCACCCCGGACACACCGATGCGGCGGGTTCCCGCCTCATCGCGGACCCACGCCTCGCCTGGCAACGCCGCCCACCAGCGCGCACCCATGGCCGGCGCCGAGACCAGGCCGACGGCCGGCTCGCCGCCGATGCGACAGGCCAGCAACGTGGCCCACACGCCGATGCCGCGAACGAAGTTGTGGGTCGCGTCGACGGGATCCACGATCCAGGCGACCTCGGCGTCGGCCGCCTCGTCACCGAACTCCTCGCCGATGACGCCGTGCGCCGGATGGGCGCCGGCGATCCGCGAGCGGATGACGCGCTCGACCTCGGTGTCGGCCGCGGTCACCAGCGTGCGGTCGGGCTTGCGCTCGGGGCTGACGCCGGAGCGGAAGTGCGTCAGCGCGATCGCATCGGTCTCGTCCAGCAGGCCGTGCGCGAAGGCCAGCAGGCGATCGAGATCACGGTCCGCCGTCATGCGCCCGACCCGCCGCGCCGGGCGTCCAGAACATCCAGGACCCGGCCGAACGGCACGTCGCGGGCCGCCAGCAGCACCAGCAGGTGGTAGACCAGGTCGGCAGCCTCCCCGGCCAGCTCGTCGTCGGTGCCGGTCAGCGCGGCCACGACGGTCTCCCCCGCCTCCTCTATCACCTTCTGGCCCGGGCGCGCCGCCCCTGCGGCCAGCAGCGAGGCGGTGTACGACGCGGCCGGGTCCGCGCCGCGGCGCTGGCGGATGGTCGCCGCCAGCGCGCCCAGGATGCCCGCCGCGTCCGCCCCGTCGAAGCAGGTGCGACGCCCGGTGTGACAGGCCGGCCCCACCGGTCGCACGCGGTACAGCAGCGCGTCGCCATCGCAGTCGACCGCGATGCCGGCCACCCGCATCACGTTCCCGCTGGTGGCACCCTTGCGCCACAGCTCGCCGCGCGAGCGCGACCAGAAGTGCGCCTCGCCGGAGCTCTGGGTGCGTTCGAGCGCCTCGCGGTTGGCCCAGGCCAGCATCAGGAGCGTGCCGTCGGTCGCGTCCTGCACCACCACCGGCAGCAACCCGCCGTCGGCGGGCCATGTCGGGCGCGCGTCGCTCAACCAAGCCATGCGGCAACCTGCTGCGGGGTGATCGGTCCGGCCGGCGGGCGCACCGCGACCCCCCACGCCGCCAGTTCGGCCTTGAGCCGTGGGATGGTGATGAGGCCCAGGTGCAGGATCGAGGCCAGCAACGCCGCCGAGGCGCCGCCGCGCATGAAGGCGTCGGCCACGTCGGCGGCGCTGCCCGCACCGCCGGAGGCGATGACCGGCACGCGAACCGCATCGGCCACGGCGCGCGTCAGCTCGAGGTCGTAGCCGGCGCGGGTGCCGTCGCGGTCGATGCTGGTCAGCAGCACCTCGCCGGCCCCGCGCTCGACGGCCTCCGCGGCCCACGACCGGGCGTCGCGCCCGGTGGCCTGGGTGCCGGAGGTGCCGTGAACGATCCAGCCGTCGCCGGCACGCGCCGCGTCGATGGCCACGATGACCGACTGCGAACCGAGCCGCTCCGCGATGCGCTCGATCAGCGACGGGTCGCGCAGGGCCGCGGTGTTGATGCTCACCTTGTCGGCGCCCGCGTCGAGCAGGCGGGCGGCATCGTCATAGCCGGCCACCCCGCCCCCCACGCTGAGGGGGACGTCCAGCGCGGCGGCCGCCCTCCCGATGAGGTCGATCATGGCCGGCCGCCCCTCCCGGGTGGCCGAGATGTCGAGGATGACGATCTCATCGGCCCCGTCGGCGGCGTATCGCGCGGCCAGCTCGACCGGGTCACCGGCATCGACCAGGTCGACGAAGCGCGTGCCCTTCACTACCCGGCCGTCGGTCACGTCCAGGCAAGCCAGGAGGCGGGCGGCGAGCGGCATCAGGCCACCCCCGCGCCGGCTGCGACCGCGGCCAGTGCCTCCTCGATGGACATCGTGCCGTCCACCAGCGCCAGGCCGACGACGGCGCCGTCCACCCCGGCCGCTGCGAGCCGCCGCAGGTCATCGCGGCTGCCGACGCCACCGGCCGCCACCAGCCGAACGTCCGGCACCGCCCTGCGCATGCGCGACAGCAGTCCGACGTTCGGTCCGGAGCGCGTGCCGTCGCGCTGCACATCGGTGACGACGATCTGCGCCACGCCGGCGGACGCCAGGCCTTGCGCGAGGGCGACCGGGTCGGCATCGGCGCTGCGCGTCCAGCCGTCGAGGGCCGGGCGCCCATCGCGGACGTCGATCGAGACCCCGATCCGGCCCGGCCAGCGCTCGAGGCTGCGAGCCAGGAGGTCGGGATCGGTCACCGCCGCGGTGCCGAGCAGCGCGAGGTCCATCCCGGCATCGAGGGCCGTGGCCACGGCGTCGGTGTCTCGCAGGCCCCCGCCGAACTCGACGCGGACCGCGGCATCCACCTCGCGCGCAGCGCCGGCCAGCGATGCGGCCAGGTCGAGGTGCACCGGCCGGCCCGAGCGCGCGCCGGCGAGGTCGACCAGGTGCAGCCAGCGCAGTCCTGCTCTCACCCAGCCTCGGATCGTCTCGACCGGATCGGCGACGGAGGCCGCGCGTCGCGCGTAGTCGCCCCGGACCAGCCGCACCGCGGCGCCGTCGAGCAGGTCGATGGCCGCGATCAGGTCCACGATGGCTCCGGCTGGCGCGCCGCGACCGCCGGCCGTGCAGCATCGAGCAGGCCGGCGGCAAAGGCGCCGAGCAGCGCGCGGCCGAAGCGGCCGCTCTTCTCCGGATGGAACTGGGTGGCGGTCAGGCCTCCGGCACGCAGCAGGCTCGGGAAGCGAAAGCCATCGACCTCGGTCCAGCCGACCACCGTCGACGCATCGGCCGGGTCGAGCCAGTAGCCGTGCACGAAGTACGCATCGGCCCGATGGCCGCCCGCGAGTTCAACGGCGTTCCAACCGACATGCGGCACGATCCGCGGTCCGCCGCCGGCAGCGGCCGGGAATGCGCGGCAGCGGCCGGCCAGCAGCGCCATCCCATCGGCGTCGTCCTCGTCGCTGCCGGCCAGCATGAGTTGGGCCCCGAGGCAGATGCCGAGCATTGGCACGCCGCCCGCCGCAGCATCGATGACGGCATCCCACAGGCCGCGGTCTCGAAGCGCGCGGACCGCCGACCCGGCGGCGCCCACGCCGGGCAGGACCAGCCGGGAGTGGCGCGGCAGGTCATCGGGCGTTCGCACCAGGGTCGCGCTGGCGCCAACCGCGGTCAGTCCCCGCAGCACCGATCGCGTGTTGCCCGATCCGAAGTCGATGACCCCGATCACCGCAGCGTGCCCTTCGTGCTGGGGATGGCGTCCCCGCCGAGGCGTGGGTCGGGCTCCACGGCGACGCGCAGGGCGCGGGCGAAGGCCTTCATCGCGGCCTCGGCATGGTGGTGGACGCTCTCGGCACCGGCGACGTCGAGGTGAAGCGTCATGCGCGCCTCGCGCGCGAGAGACTCGAGGAAGTGCGGCAGCAGCTCGAGCCAGGGGTTGACGCCGGTCATCGGGTCCGGGCGCGGCGTGATCCGCGCAAAGGCGCGGCCGCCGAGGTCAAGGGCACAGCCGGCCAGCGTTTCATCCATCGGCAGGCGAATGTCCCCGTAGCGCCGGATGCCGGCCCGGTCGCCCAGCGCCGCGTCGAGCGCGCGGCCGATGACGATGCCGCAGTCCTCGACGGTGTGGTGCTCGTCCACCACCAGGTCGCCGCTGGCGGCCACGTCGAGGTCGATCAGCGAGTGGCGCGACAGCTGCGAGAGCAGGTGGTCGAAGAAGCCGACGCCGGTGGCGATGCTGTGGCTCCCGGTGCCGTCCAGGTCCAGCCTGACCGACACGGTTGTCTCGGCCGTCGCTCGCTCGAGGGAGGCGGTTCGGCTCATGATCCGATCTCCTCCAGGGCGGCCAGCAGCCGATCGTTCTCGGCCGGCGGTCGCGCCGTGGCCCGCAGCCAGCCGGCCATGGGGCCGTGGCCGTAGCGGCGCAGGATGAGGCCGCGACGCTCGAGCGCTCCGGCCAGGGCCGCAGCGTCCGGTGGGCGGAAGGCGACGAAGTTGGCGACCGATGGCAGCGCCTCCCAGCCCAGCCGGCGCACGCACGCGGCGAGGCGGTCTCGCTCCACGATGACCGCGGCACGGCGGGCGTGCGCCGCCCCGGCGTCGGCCAGCAGCCCGATCGCAAGGTCCTCGCTCGGCCCCGACACCGACAGTGGCAGGCGGACCGCGTCGAAGCGATCGGCAAGCGGCGCTGGCACG
>JADLBB010000235.1 GCA_020848055.1 Chloroflexota bacterium
CCTGACCGCGATTGGTGACTGCCCGGTGCCTCGGGTACAATCGGCGCCCGCGGCGGATCGCTGGCGTTCGCGCGCGTCGCGTTGGGGAGTGGCCAAGCGGTAAGGCGCCTGACTCTGGATCAGGAGATCGAAGGTTCGAATCCTTCCTCCCCAGCCATTGTCTTGAGTCGCGACATGGGTGACACATGCGTCGCGACATCGGTAACAGTTGTGGTCACCCGATCTGACTGGACTTCGGCCATCGGCCCGGGTGGCGTCGATGGTTCACCGATACAATCCACCCAGTGGATCTCGGCGTATGGCTCAACTTCGTTCATGTCATCGCCGCGATAGTCGCCATCGGCTCCAACGTCACCTACAGCGCCTGGCTGCACTATGCCCGCCGCGAACCAGAGCGTCTGCCGTTCGTCATCGGCGGCATCCGGCAACTGGACAGGCGCCTGGCGAACCCGGCGTACATCGTGGTGCTGCTGACGGGAATCGGCATGATCATCGTCGGACCCTTCTCGATCGAGTACAACTGGATCAGGGCCGCGCTGGTCCTGTACGCGTCGGCGGTGCTGATGGGCATCTTCGGGTTCGCACCGGCCATCCGGCGCCAGCTCGCCGAGGCCGAGGCCGATCCGCGATCCGACGCTTACGAGACCGCGGCGCGCAGGAGCGACCGGTTCGGGATCCTGATGGTCGCCATCGTACTGGTCATCGTGTGGTTGATGGTGGCCAAGCCGTTCTGACATCACGCTCGCACGAGGGCGTTCGACCCAGAAGCACCGGAATCCGTGCTCGTCACAGGCTCAAGGAAACTCGCCAATTGGTCTAGACCTCCGACCTTGGGTGCGGTATAACGGACCGCACGCGCTCATGGGCGCCGATGGAGGAGAGGCGGACACCGATGGTCGACCGCGCACATGGCGCAGGCTCGATTGAGGGGGGGCTTGATCCGGTGCGCCGCGCGCCGGTGCGCGGACTGGCGGCGTACCTGCAGATCGAGCAGGAGCTGGCCGACCGCATCGAACGGGGTGCGCTGCGCCTGGGCGAACGATTGCCCGCCGAACGTCAGCTGGCGGGCGAGCTCGGCGTCAGCCGCATGACGCTGCGCCAGGCGCTCGCACGGTTGGAGCATCGCGGCCTGATCACCCGCGCCCACGGTCGCGGGACCTTCGTGGCCGAGCCGAAGTTGCTGCAGCACGCGAACGTGCTGCGTGGGTTCTTCCACGAGACCGTCGGCCAGGGCGTTGTGCCGGCCACGCGCACCATCGAGCATGCCGCGGTGTACGCGACGCGAGCGCTGGCGGCAACCCTCGGCCTGCGCATCGGCGAGGAGGTCTACAAGGTCGTGCGGCTGCGTTCCGCGCGCGGCACGCCGGTGGTGCTCGAGACGAGCTTCTTTCCCGCGTCGGTGTTTCCGGGCCTCATCGACCTGGACCTCGACCACGAGTCCATCTATCGCCTGATGGAGAGCCGATACGGCGCACGGCCGGTCCGTGGCCAGCAGGCCATGGAGTCGATCGCCGCCGAACCGCCCGAGGCCGAACTGCTGGGCGTGGCCGTTGGCTCGCCCCTGATGCTGCTGGAGCGCACTGCCTGGGACATGACCGACCGCCCGGTGGAGCACGCGCGCGACCTGTACCGCGGCGATCGCAGCCGCTTCACCTCGGAACTGCGGCTGTGAGCCCGACCGAACGCGTCCAGGCGGCCGTCATCGGCGGCGGGGTAGTCGGCAGCGCCGTGCTGCGCGAGTTGACCCAGCACGGGGTGGACGCGCTGCTGCTGGAGGCCGAGCCGTCGCTTTGCGAGGGCACCAGCAAGGCCAACAGCGCCATCGTGCACACGGGCTTCGATGCCAAGGCGGGCACGCTCGAGGCGGCCATGCTGCGGCGCGCAAGCGAGCTGTGGCCCGGGCTGATCGAGGAACTGGGCGTTCCGTTTCTGGCGGTCGGAGCCCTGATGCTGGCACGCGGCGATGGCGATGTCGAAGGGCTGGCCGAGCGCGCCAGTGCTGCAGCGGCCCTCGGCGTCGAGACCGAACTGTTGGATGGACGCGCGCTGCACGAGCTTGCCCCATACGTGGCGGACGATGCGCGGGCCGCCCTCTCCATCCCGGGCGAGTCGATCATCGATCCGTTCTGGCTGACGCGGCGCCTGGCAGAGGCGGGCATCGCGGCCGGCGGACGGACCTGGACCGAGGCCCGGGTGGCGCGCATGGAGGTGGGGGCCGACGAGGTTCGGATCGGCCTGGCCGATGGTCGGACGGTGGTGGCCGGCCAGGTGATCAACTGCGCGGGGCTGTGGGCCGACGGTGTGGCCGGGCTGGCCGGCGACGCTTCGTTCCACATCACGCCGCGCCGCGGCCAGTTCCTGATCAGCGAGGAGACGTTCGGCATCGACCGCATCGTGCTGCCCCTTCCCTCGAAGATGGGCAAGGGGATGCTGGTGACTCCGATTGTCTTCGGCGGACTCTTCCTCGGCCCCACCGCCGAAGACATCGAGGACAAGGCTGATCGTTCGACCGACCCGCGCGCGCGCAACGCGATCTTCGCCGCCTGTCGCGCGATGGTGCCGGCGGTGGACGACATGGTCCCGATTCGCCAGTTCGCCGGGCTGCGCGCGGTGTCGAGCACCGGCGACTACATACTCCGGCCGTCGACGGCCGGCGATCGGCTGTACCACGCCACCGGCATCCGCTCCACCGGCATCAGCGCCTCGCCGGCGATAGCAGAGCACGTCGTGGCCGAAGTGTCGCAGCTGCGAGGTTGGTCGCGGCGCACGCCCACCGTCGGGACTTCAACCGCTCCAGTCGCCGCCGACCAGGGATTCGATGAGGAAGCGGGGCAGGTGATCTGCGTCTGCCGCTCGGTCAGCGCCGCGGAGGTGCGGGCCACGGCCGGGCACGTCATACCGGCTCGGACCCTCGACGCGTTGAAGCGCGACTGCGGCGTCACCTTCGGCGACTGCCAGGGCAACATGTGCGCCGTGGCCAGCGTGCGGTGTCTGGCCGGAGTCCTCGACCGTCCGCCCGAGAGCTTCGTGAAGCACCGATCCGGATCGTGGCTGTTCACCCCGGCTGCGGCCAGCTCGGTGACGCCCGAGATCGCCGACCCGCCCGACCGTGACCGCCCGACCGATCTCGGCGAGCCGGCCGACGTGCTGATCGTGGGTGGAGGTCTGTCCGGCATCGGCGCAGCGCTGGCGGCCGTGGAGCGCGGGCTGCGCCCGGTGGTTGTGGAACGCACGACGCGCTGGGGTGGGTCGGTGGCACGGCTGCCCGGCGGCGTCACCGACGACGAGCGCGAGGCCATCATCGACTTCGGTCGCGCGCTCGCCGATGGACGCCTGATCGGTTGGCGAGGGGCGACCGTCTCGGCCCTCGAGCCCGAAAGCGGCGGCATCTGGTCGGCGTGGGTCCAGGATCCCGGCCCAGGCCTGGCGGTGCGGGCGCGGCAGATGGTGCTGGCCTGCGGCGGATACGTCGAACCGCGGGAGCATCGGGCCGTGAGCGGGGGTCGGCCGAGCGGAGTGGCGACGGCCGACTTGGTGCACGCGGCACTAGATGCCGGCCTGCTGCCCGGTCGTCGAGCGCTGGTCGTGGGGAGCGGGCGAACAGCTGCGGGCACCGCCACGCGAATGAAGGCGGCTGGGATGGCGGTGCAGCGTGTTGACGGGCCGATCCACGAGTTGCGCGGCGATGCTCGCTTGGAGGCGGTCCGCGACGCGGCCGGCTGGCACAAGGCGGACCTGCTGGTGCTGGCCGATCGCCTGCTGGCGGCACCATTCCTGCTGCGGCCGCTGGGCCTGGTGGACAACCGGCCCGGGACTCCGGCGCCCGCCGCGGCCGACGGCCGCACCGAACTCGCCGGACTGTGGGCCACCGGCACCTGCCGGGCGCCTGACGTCGATCACCGCACCTCGCTGGCCGACGGCCGAGCGGCTATGCTGGCGGCCGTCGCGGTCGCGACCGGGGCCGCAATGCCGGCGGCCGCGCGGCCCACCGGTTCGGGATCGCAGGTGGATTCGTGAACCGGCTGCTCGCCGACGAGGTGGTCGTCGCAGCTCCACCTGAGCGGTTGTGGTCGCTTCTTGACGACGTGAACGCGCTGAAGCGCATCCTGCCCGGCTGCGAGGAGCTGGTGGAGGAGGCACCGGGCCTGTATCGGGCCGTCATGCGCACCAAGCTGTCCTTCCTGACCCTGCGCGTGGCCGGCACGGCCCGATTGGCGGACATCAGGCGCCCGGATCACTTCAGGATCGAGATCCAGGGACGGCCGATGGGTCTGGTCGGCAGCTTCACGGTCTCGGTCCCGGTTGATGTGCTGAGCACCGACGATGCCGGCACGCGCGGCAGCTACGCGGTTGACATGCAGCTGACCGGGCGCCTCGCCTCGTTCGGCGCGCCGATTCTGAAGGCGCAGGTCAAGAGCCAGGTCCGCGAGATGATCGGCAACCTCGAGCGCGAGCTGGCGGGCAGCGATGGTCCAGCGCAGGAGGCCGATGCGATCGCATGAGCAGCCTCATCCTTGCTATCGACCAGGGCAGCAGCAGCACGCGGGCGATCGCGTTCGACCTCGACCTGCGCCCTGTGGCCTCGGCCTCGCGCCCGATCGCCACGTCTCATCCGACCCCGGGCTGGGTCGAGCAGAACCCCGACCAGATCCTCGACTCGGTGGTCGCCGTCGTGGCCGAGGTGCTCGGCTCGGTGGACGCCCACGACATCGCCGCGGTCGGGATCGACAATCAGGGTGAGAGCGTGGTGGCGTGGGATGCCAGCTCTGGCCGGGCCCTGGCGCCCTGCGTCTCCTGGCAGTGCACTCGCTCCGAACCCATCGTGGCGCGGTTGCGGTGCGCCGGCCACGAGCCCGAGGTGCGTCGCATCAGCGGCCTGCCGCTGGATTCCTACTTCTCGGCCGGCAAGATGGCGTGGCTGATCGGGCGCGTGCCCGCGGTGGCTGGAGCCCTCGAACGTGGGACGCTGCGGCTCGGGACGGTGGACGCGTGGCTCACCGACCGCCTCGCGGGCCGTGCCCTCACCGATCCCTCGACCGCGTCGCGCACCCAGCTGTTTGACCTTGGCACATCGGCATGGTCGCGTCCGCTGGCGGACCTGTTCGGAGTGCCGCTCGAGACCCTGCCCGCGGTGGTCGATACGGCCGGCGCGCACGCCACGCTCAGCCACCGGTCCTGGGGCGGCGCCCGGCTGCCATTGACCGCCCTAGGCTGCGACCAACAGGCGGCACTGGCCGGTCATGCGGCATTCGAACCCGGCATGGTCAAGGCCACGTTCGGCACCGGTGTCTTCGTGCTGGCCAACGCCGGGCCCGGCATGCCGCAGCCGGACGATCGGCTGCTCACCACCGTTGCATGGCGGCTGGACGGCGCCACCACCTACGCGGTGGACGGCGGCGCGTTCAGCGCGGGGACGCTGCTCGAGTGGCTCGTTGAGCTCGGGGTGGTCGGGTCGTCCGCCGCGACCGAGGAAGCCGCGCGCGGCGTGGCGGACACCGGAGGCGTCCGCATCCTGCCGGCCTTCGGCGGGCTGGGCGCCCCATGGTGGCGTCGTGACGCGCGGGCTGTCATCGCCGGGCTGACGCTCGGCGCGCGGCCGGGGCACCTAGCGCGGGCGGCCCTGGATGCCATCGCGCATCGCACGGCGGACATCGTTGAGCCGATGCTGGCCGGCATGAGCGGACCGGCGATCCCCACGGCCCTGCGCGTGGACGGCGGCCTGACCGCCAACGCCTACCTGATCGGGCGCGTGGCGGACCTGGTGGGCCTGCCGGTCGAGATCGCGTCGATCGCCGACACCACCGCGCTGGGCATCGCCGGTCTTGCTGGCATCGGCGCCGGCCTTGTCGACCCGAGCACCATCGCGGTCGCCAATCCGCCCGCGCGCAGGGTCGCGCCGGGCCTGGACTCGACGCGGAGGGCGCGCGACCGCGCGGACTGGAGATCGTTCGTCGAGTGGGCTGCGCGGCCGATCGACGAGGGAGGGGATGGAAGGGAGGCGGAAACCGCAGACGGCGATTGACCCAACCAATCGGGGGAACCAAGGAAGGAGACAAGTGTTGTGACCGCAACCACGGCGCCCGGCGGTGGCGCAGCGCCCAGACTTTTCGTGCGCAAGACCTCTGGTCTGATCCGCACGATCGGCGTGGGCGGCGCGATCGTCTTCGGCGTTCACTGCATCTCGCTGTCGTCCTCTGGGATCCTGACCTTCTACTCGGTCCCGGCCCTGTGGCCGGGGGCGAACATCCTGATCGTCCTGACCCTGGCGGCGGTCCTGTGCGCGATGCACGCCTACACCTTCAGCCAGATCGGAGCCGCCGCCCCAAGGGCGGGGGCGGACTACACGCTTGCCAGCCGCACGCTCTCGCCGTGGCTCGCGTTCCCGGCGAGCTTCGCGCTGGTGCTGTTCAGCGGGCTGGTGGCCGGCAGCCTGATCGCCTGGATACCCACCGTGGCCCTGCCCGCACTGCTCACCGCATCGGGGGTGCTGTACAACGCGGAGTGGGCCACCAACCTGGCCGAGTTCAGCCGCAGCCAGAACGGCATCCTGGTGTTCGGCACGGCCGGCGTGTTGATCACGCTGGTGACGCTGCTGTACCCGACGCGGGCGGTGGTCCGCATGCTGGGCATCGGCTTCATCCTGGGCCTGGCGGCCTGGGCGGTGATCCTGTTCGCGTTCGCCACCGGCAGCGAGCAGGCCTTCACATCGGGCTGGGACCGGCTGGTGCCGGGCATGACGTTCGACCAGGTCATCCCCAATGCCGAGGCCGCGGGCATGACGTTCGATCGGTCGTTCGGCGTAACCGTGCTGGCCGGACTCATCATGGGGTTCTGGATCTTCTACGGCTACTACATCCCCACCTTCTTCGCCGGCGAGGTGAAGGAGGCGCCGCGGACCCTGCTGTGGGGTGCGTGGGGGTCACTGATCGTGACCTGGGCCATCTTCGCCGGTGGCGTTCTGCTCTTCACCCGCTACGTATCACAAGACTGGATGGCCGCCCAGGGCTTCCTGTTCGTCAACGGTGATCCCAACGCCAACCCGTTCGTGACCTTCTATGCCAGCGTGCTGCAGCCGAACGCGATCTTCTTCCTGATCATGGCCATCGGCTTCATCTACACGCTGATCAACCTGGCGCAGACGTACTTCTTCTACGCCAGCCGCATCATGTTCGCCTGGGCCTTCGACCGCATCGTTCCGGAGTGGGTGGCCGAGGTGCACCCGGAGACCGGAAGCCCGCGCAACGCGGTCATCGTGATCGCGGTGCTCGCCGAGCTGGGAGTCCTGGCCTCCGCCTTCTACAGCGTCATCTTCGTGCAGCTCAACTTCGTGTTCTACGCGGCGATCACCATGCTGGTGCCAGTCACGGCCGCCATCGTGTACCCGTATGCACGGCGCCACCTGTGGGAGCAGGGCGCAGGACATGTCAAGTCGATGATCTTCGGCCTGCCATCGATGACCGTGGTCGGCATCGGGACGCTGGCCTTCCTGCTTCTGCTGGTCGCCTCGCCGTTCCTGTGGCCGGCCGTCGGCTTCGGTGATCAGCAGGGCCCGGCGCTACTGGTCTTTGGCAGCATCGTCGTGCTGGGCGTGATCATCTTCGCGGTGGCGCGCTGGTATCGGCGCCGCGAGGAGGGCATCGACATCATGGCGACCTTCGCCGAGGTGCCGCCCGCGTAATCGATGCGCGCAACCCGGACAGTCACCGTCGGGCGGTCGGCGTTCCGTCCGCCCGGCGGACCATCATCGGAGCATTCGAGTGCCATTCTTCAAGCGATCAGACAAGGCGGGATCCGGCTTCGTCCGGATCGTCCAGGCCGCCGACTTCCACGGCTCGACGGCAGCCTGGCGCAAGTTCATGGCTGCCGCCAAGCAGCACACTGCCCAGCACGCCATCGTGTCGGGCGACCTGACCGGCAAGGCGATCGTGCCCATCATCCGATCGGGCAGCGTGTACGAGGGCTACCTGTTCGGCAATCGGGTGGTGGCCGAGACCGATGCGGAGCTGGCCGCCTTCCGGGCGCGCATCGAGAACGTCGGCTTCTACGACCACGTCTGCGACCTCGACGAGGCGCGCGCTCTGGAGACAGATCCTGATGGGCTGCACGCGCTGTTCATCGAGAAGATGAACGCCCGGCTGGAGTCGTGGCTCGAGTTCGCGGGCGAGTATCTGGCGCCGCTCGGCATCCCGCTGTGGGTCATACCCGGCAACGACGACGATCCGAGTGTCGATCCCATCCTAAACGCGGCGCAGTACGCCAGCAACGTCGATCACAAGGTCGTGGAGCTCGACGCGCACCACGAGCTGGTCAGCATGGGCGACACCTCGATGACGCCGTGGGAGTGCCCGCGCGACTATCCGGAGGAGCACATGGTCGTCGCGGTCCGCGACCTGGTCGAGCAGATCAAGCGCCCGGCCGGCGCGATCTTCAACTTCCACTGCCCGCCGTTCAACACCAAGATCGATCAGGCGCCGGCGCTCAAGGAGAACCTGGAGATCGAGTTCGAGGCGGGGCAGGTCATCATGACCAGCGCTGGGTCACCGGCAATCCGCCACGCGGTCGAGGAGGTTCAGCCGCTGCTGTCGCTGCATGGCCACATCCACGAGGCGCGCGGGGTCCAGAAGCTGGGCCGTACCGTCGCCCTCAACCCGGGCTCGGAGTACGCTGAGGGCATCATGAAGGCCGCCATCGTCAACCTGGAGCCCGACAGGGTGAAGGGCTACATGTTGATCAGTGGCTGAGTGCCCGAGACGATGAGTGGCGAGGAGGCGAGGAGCTTCGAGGAGCTTGCCGCGCGCGCCGATGGCGTGCTGGGCGCGGCGGCCGAAATCGGCGGCGCGCTGCGCCTGATGGGCGGGGTGGCAGTGCGCATGCTCGCCCCCGACCTGGGCGGAATCGACCCGGCCAACCGCGCGTACCACGACATCGACTTCGTGGGCAGGCTGCACGACGTGCGGGCCTTCGACGCAGCCTTCATCGCGGCCGGCTTTGAGCCGGATCGCGAGATCAACACCCAGTTCGGAACGGTGCGGCGCGTGTATCACCATCCCGACGGCTTTCACGCCGACCTGTTCCTCGATCGGCTCGAGTTCTGCCACACCATCGAGCTCAACGGACGCCTGAACCTGGTGCCGCGGACCCTGTCGCCCAGCGACCTGCTGCTGGCCAAGCTGCAGATCGTGGAGCGCAACGAAAAGGACCTCATCGACGCCGCGTGGCTGCTGCTCAACCACGCGCTGGTCGAGTCCGATCCCAATCAGCTCGAGGTGCCCTACCTGGTTGGCCTGACGTCGGGCGACTGGGGCCTGTTCACCACGGCCAACGACTTCCTGGCCGATGTGGCGGCCCGCCTCCGCAGTATCGGCCTCGACGCGGAGCCGGCGGCGCGGGTGGCGGCGTCGATCGAACGGCTGACAACTGCCATGGCCTCGGCCCCCAAGTCGATGCGCTGGCGCGCCCGGGAGCGGGTGGGACGCCGGGTCAAGTGGTATCGGAACGTCGAGGAGATCCTGTAGCGGCGGCGCCGGGTCTCTTCGGCCCAGGCAGATCAGCCGATGATGCGCGCCGCTCCGAAGCCCGCCGCCAGGTCACGACCGGTGGCGAATCGCGCGGGTGAGAACTGGGCCAGGCCCGGGTCCGGATGGCCGAGGATCATGTCCGCCACGTGCCGGCCCAGGGCCGGCGCCAGCTTGAAGCCGTGGCCGCTGGTGCCCGCGTCGATGAACACGCCGGGCGCGATCTCGCCGATGACCGGCTGCCAGTCCGGGCTCACGTCATACACCGATACCCAGCCGCCGCGCGGCTGTGACTCGTCGAGGCCGGGGATGCGGCGCGCGGCCGCGGTCAGCAGGCCCAGCGCCTCGGGATCGCCCATGGTGCGGTTGAAGGAGTCCGGGTCGGTCACCGGCTCGCCGGGCGTGAGCCCGCCGATGCAGAATCGCTCGGCGCCCTCGGGCCGGCAGTAGTAGCCACCCGCAACGTCGATGTGGCCGTAGCCCATGCGCTCGCCGGCTCCCCAGGCCGCGACGGCCACGATGTGGCGCTCGACCGTCAGCGGC
>JADLBB010000236.1 GCA_020848055.1 Chloroflexota bacterium
GGCGTGCGCCGGATGTGCAGCAGGTTGCGGACCATCATCTCGCGCGTGTCGCGCAGCCACCAGGTGGCGTTCATGCGGGCACCTCCTCGGACTCCTCGGCCGGCCGGCCGGTCAGGGTCAGGAACACCTCGTCGAGCGTCGGGCGACGGAAGCCGATGTCGTCCACGGCCACGTGCGCGGCGTCGAGCTCGCGGATGGCCCGCGTCAGGACTCCGTCGTGGGACGCGACGGCCACGCTCACGTGTCTCGCTTCCGGATCGGCGTGCGAAGGGCCCTCGCCGAGTGCCTCGAGCACGCGCCGGGCGTCCGGCAGGTTGGCGGCGTCGCTGATGGTGACCTCCAGGCGCTCGCCACCGACCTGCTGCTTGAGCTGCAGCGCCGTGCCGCGCGCGATGGCGCGACCGTGGTCGATGACGATGATGTCGTCGGCCAGCCGATCGGCCTCCTCGAGGTACTGCGTCGTCATGAGCACCGTCGTGCCGCCCTTGGCCAGTTCCGCGATGAGGTCCCACATCGACAGCCGGCCCTTCGGGTCCAGGCCGGTGGTCGGCTCGTCGAGGAAGATGACCGGCGGTTGGGCCATGAGCGCGGCGGCCAGGTCCAGGCGGCGGCGCATGCCGCCGGAGTAGTTCTTGACGATCCGATCGGCCGCATCGGTCAGCTCGAAGCGCTCGAGCAGCTCGCTGGCGTGGCGCGCGACCGCATCGGGGGCGATGCGGTACAGGCGCCCGATCATGCCAAGGTTCTCGCGCCCGGTCAGGATCTCGTCCAGCGACGCGTACTGACCGGCCACCCCGATCTGCTCCCGCGCGTGCTTCGGCTCGGCCAGCACGTCGATGCCGGCCACGTGCGCCGACCCGGAATCCGGCCGGGTGAGCGTGGTCAGGATGCGGACGGCCGTCGTCTTGCCGGCGCCGTTCGGCCCCAGGACGGAGAGGATCGTGCCCTCCTGCGCGTCAAGGTCAAGGCCGGCGAGGGCGTGCGTCTCGCCGAACGATTTGTGGAGGCCCCTGGCCTCGATCATGGTGCGGGTCATCGTGTCGTCGTCTCTCAAGTCTGCGAACCGCGAAGGTTAGCGGCCCCGAGTCGAATCGTCGCGAGACAATTGACCGATGCGCCCGGGCGTTTCGCTGTGGCGCGCGGCCTGTACCATCAGGCCGTGGCACGCGTCGTGGCCGTCTTCACCGGCGGAACCATCTCCATGCGAGCGTCCGATGCCGGCAACGTTCCCGTCCTGCGCGGCGAGGAGTTGCTGGCGTCGGTCGAGGGCTTGACGAGTGTGGCCGAGGTTGAGCCGATCGATTGGGGGCTCGTCTCCGCGTCGCACCTGACGTTCGCGCAGGTGCTCGACATCGGGCGCATCCTTGCCGATGCGCTGGCGCGGCCCGACATCGACGGCGCCGTCGTGGTGCAGGGTACCGATGCGATCGAGGAGACCGCCTTCGCCTGGGATCTGCTGCCGCTGGGTGACAAGCCGGTGGTGGTCGTGGGCGCCATGCGATCGGCCTCGCAGGAGGCGTACGACGGACCGGAGAATCTGCGCAACGCCGTTGCGGTTGCGGCCTGCGCCGACCTGGTTGGCTGCGGCGTGGTGGTGGCCATGGCCGGCGAGATCCACGGTGCCGATGACGTCCGCAAGACGCACACCCACGCCCACGCCACGTTCCAGAGTCCGAACGTTGGTTCGCTGGGCCTCGTGGCCGATGGGCGGGTGGTCGCCCTTCGCCGTCGCACGCCGGTGCGCCTGGGGGTGATTCCGGGCGCCGCTGCCCTGCCGGTGCCCGTGCTCGAGGTGGTCCTGGATCATGCGCCGATGCTTGCGGAGGCCGATCCGGCGGGGGTCGTGATTGCGGCCGCCGGGGGTGGGAACACGCCGCCCGCCTACCTGGACCTGGCGCGGCCGCTGATCGGGCGGGGTGTGCCGGTGGTCCTGACGACCCGATGCCCTTCAGGCCGGCCGTTGCCCGGCTACGGGTTCCCCGGCGGCTCCTCGCAGTGGTGGGAGGCGGGGGCGCTGTTCAGTGGCACGCTCGGGGCGTTGAAGGCGCGGATGGTGGTTGCGCTGGGGCGTGGGGCGGGGTTGTCGGCGGGGGAGCTGGCGGATCTGCTGGTGCCGTTCGGGGGCGGGGCGAGCGGTGGGGCGAGCGGTGGCGCGGGGGTGTCGCTGGGCTAATCTGTAACTGCCATGGTTACGAATAGGGTTGAAGGGGCGGTCGTCGTCGTTCAGGCCCTTCTCGTGCTGGCCCGCGCGCCGCGCGGGATGGCGACGTCCGCCGAGATCGCCGATGCGCTCGGCATCCACCCGGTCGTCGTGCGCCGATCGCTGGCCGCCCTTCGCGCCGAAGGGATCGTGGAGTCGCGCCCCGGCCCAACCGGCGGATGGGCGATCGCCAGGGATCCCGCGCGGATCACGCTCGGCGGGATCCATCGGCTGCTGGTGGGCGAGCGCGCCGTGGTCGCGCCGCCATCGTTGGGCGAGGCGCTGGCGGACGCCGAGGATGCGTACCTCGCTCGCCTCGACCGCGTCACCCTGGCGTCCCTGATGGGGTGATGGGTTTTCGA
>JADLBB010000237.1 GCA_020848055.1 Chloroflexota bacterium
CCTCGACCACGCCCAGCGTGGCAGATCGCCAGCCTAGCCGCCCGGTGCACCGAGGCGGCTCGTCATCGGACCTGGTACCGGGGGAGGGACTTGAACCCTCACGAGCTTGCGCTCATCGGTGTTTGAGTCTCCCCGCAAGCGTGCGCCAGCGTGCGCCGAATGTCCATTCTGAGCACGAATCGCCCTCACGCGGTTACCGCGATTCGTCGGCGTTGCTACCAGCGTTGCTACCAGAAGCATTGCTAACTATCTGCCGCTGGCGCCCCCATTTCCGACGCTCCGACGGGGCAAGGCGAAGGCCCGGCGCGGGAACCGCAAACTCCGCGCACGGGGCCGATGCTAGCGCTCGCCGCCTACTGGCCGCTTACCAGCTCCACGTCCTCGCGCAGGGTGGTCGAGCCCTCGTAGACCAGCATATGCGCCGGTGGCGGGTTGTCGCGCAGGTAGTCGGCCACCGCGCGGGCCACCGCCCCGAGCGCATCGACCTCGAGCGCCTCCTGCGCCTCGGCCAGCGCGACCTCATCGAGTCTGTGCATCCACGCCTCCCCCACCCGCGTGCCCTCCTCGTCGTCCTCGTACTGCGACCAACGGCCGACCGCCAGCCGGGACAGGGTGTAGGCCGCCTCACGGACGCCCTCGCGCTCGCCGGGGTAGCGGTCCAGCGCCTGGCGCACGTCCTCGATGATGCGCACCTCCAGGCTGGGCCGGGTTGTGGTAGCCGTCATGGCTCACCTCCATGCGTCCGTAGACGCTGATGGCCCCGACACAGATTGGACCTGTGCGGGGCCACGAACAAAGACCGGTCCAATCGGTCCCGCGCAGCATACTCCCCGCCGGTGAGATTCGTCGCCGAATCTCACCACGATGGCCCTACGGACTCTGTACACGACCGCTGCGGCCCGTCCAGGCGCGTCGGGGTACCTGGATACCCCTCCGCCCGTAGCGGCCGTCCTGTGACCTCAGCCGTGCACGCGCGCTGCGCGCCGCGGGCATGAGCACCCGCGCCATCGGCGCGGCGCTGGGGGTGGACGACAAGACAGTGCGCAACGACATGTCAGGTGCGGACTATTCCGCACCTGTCACCGGCCTCGACGGCAAGACCTACCGTGGCGCGCGCCATCGGCGCGGCGCTGGGGGTGGCACCGCAGACCGCCATGCGGGATGCGGCAGGTGTTCCAAATGGAACAGGTGATCCCGCGATAGGGTGTCTGTGTGGGTTAGAAGGTTCAATGTCCTGTTCTCCTGTTCAGTGCCTGCGGGATGCGCAGCTCGGCGACCTGCCGCTCGGCCTGCGCCGCCTGGAATGCCTCCTCGCCCTCGTCGCTCAGCGCCCGCCAGCGCGCGCCTACGGGCTCCTGGCGGCTGTAGCGCTCACCTTCAGGCGGCGCCCATACCTCGACGCCGGGACACGCGGCAACGAGCAGGCCGGTACCCGGACGGGCCGGTGTCCGTACCGCTGACAGCTCGAACAGCACGCTTTCGGAGACGGCGCAGGCGAACATGCCGGGGCTCATCTGGCGAATCCGTGCACGGCGGACCTGGAGGCCGGGCGACACGCCGGAGCAGGCGCGCAGGGCGCTGACGTGCTCGGCCGCGACCCAGCCGGTGACGCTGAACCGGTCGCCGCGATGGCCGATATTCAGCTCGGCGCTGAGCGGCGCCCCGGTGTGCTCCAGCAGCAGCACCGCGTCGGCGAAGTGCACACCGCGCGGATCGACCAGCATCGGCAATCGGTCACGCACGCGCCGCTCCAGGGCCGCCCGAGTCTCCGCGTCGGACTGTGGCTCGGGCGGCGCGAACGCCGGAGAGTCGGAACCAACCAGGCGCGCAGCAACCTGCCGCACGCGCTGCGCCCAGGCAGGCGCCGCAGCGCTCACCTCGAACGGGATGCCGTCCTCGACCCACGAAGCGTAGAACTGGTAGTGCTGAGCGGATGGGCCGCCGCCTGGCCCACGGGGCCGCTCGCCTGGGCCGTTCATGGCTTCGGCAGCACGCCGGCGGCGCGCAGCTTGGCTTTCTCATCGGAGATGCGCCTCTGGCGCGCCGCCTCCTGCCGCTGCGCTGCGGCAGCGCGGCGCGCCTCGATATCATCGACCGCGTGGGGTGCGATCGGCGGGTTCAGCAGCTCAGACGCGGCACGCGCCTGGTCAGACCGCAGGATGGCCGCCGGCCGCTGCTGGCTGTCCCACGGAATCGGCGCGTTCTGGAGCAGCCAGGCCAGCGAGTTTTCCACTTGCAGCCGGCCGAGCCGGACCGACGCCGGCGCCATGGCCGCCGTGCGGGCTGGGACCAGGCCAAGCTCCTGCTCAAGCTGCGCGGCAGCGAGCTTCTGAGCAGCTCGCTGCAGCGCTTCTTGCTCAAGGACCCGGTAGTCAGCCACGAGCCGCTCGATCCGATCGGGTAGGGCCGCGGCGAGCTTGTCGTGGAGGCTGGCGATGCGCTTGGCCTCGGCTGCCGCGGACTTGGCCGCCGCCGCCTCCTCGGCGTCGAGCGCGTCGATCGCGGCGGGGTTCGCCCGCACCAGGCGGACGGCTTCACGGAGTGCGTTGGGGATGGTCACCATGGGAATCTCGCCTTTTCGGGCTTCGTGCCGATTACAGGGGTGATGGCAAGACCTACCGAGGGCCGACGGGATTCGCGGAGACTCGGGCGGCCCGTCAGCCCCCGGCGGATGAATGGGGTCCGCGGCGATTCTTGGCGCGCATGGACGCTGCTCACGGCCGGGAACCCAGGCGCCGGGCCTTGCGACGGCAGGCCGGACAGCGGTCGCGATAGCCGCGGAAGGCGGCGCCGCAGTCGGGGCAGGCGCGATCGAGCAGCGGAGCCGATCCATCGCGCGCACGCTGGTACTCGCGCAGGTGCTCCGCATTGAGGACCTGCCAGGCACGCGACTCGGCGCGGCGCGCGGGCGCATGCGCGTCGCAGTAGCGAAACTGGGCACCTTTGCCGCTGCGCGGCGGAATGGGGGCGCCGCATGTCGCGCAGCAAGCGGTCCCGCGGCCCTTATAAGTGCGCGGAACGGGTTTCGGGGGTATTGGGGTCGAAAGATCCTGAACTTTTTCGCTCATCGCGCGCCCGCCTCCCAGGCGTCCAGCGCGCTGCGCCAGTCGCAGCCACACGACAGCCACGGACCGCCGCACAACGGGCAGCGCTCGGCGTGGTCGCCGATGCACTCGGGGCAGATGAAGCGGGCGGGGGCGCCGGGCGCCTGGCCCCAGCCAGCCAGCAGCCGCGACTCGCTGGCGGCCGTGGCGCCGCACGCGGAGCAGGTCACGATGGGCCGACTCGGAGGACGGGTGAGGGGTAGGTAGCCCCCGGTTGATGCGGTCATTCGCCGCCCTCCCCGATGGACGCCAGGTAGCGCGCCGAGAGGGCGTCCAGGCCGTTGCCTATTCGTTTCTGCCCATAAAGACCGTGGGTTTGAGCAGAAACAGTTTCTGCGAGGGAATAGCGGTATGGACTGCCGCGTTTTCCCTCCCCGGAACGGGTGACATCACCGCGACGCTCCAGCTCGCGCAATGCGCGTTGGATGGCGGCTCGCGGTAGCTCCAGCTCCCGCACCATCTCGTCCAGGCTCGGCGCGGCACCTTCGATTCGTTTCTGCTCAATCTCCCGCCCTAATAGAGCAGAAACGAATCGAATCGCATCGTTGAGCGCTACGGCCTCCTCCTCGCCGCGAAGGACGTAGCCCTCATCGGTCAGCTCGATGACCACCTTCTCGGGGGTTTCGGTGTATCGCGACAGGGTTTCGATGACGCGGCGCGACCGCGGCACGTTGCCCTCTGCTCGGCGCAGCTGGAGGATCACGTCCACATCGCCTGAGATAGCCGACGAGCCGCGGCCGGACTCGCCGACATCGCCGCCTCCCTTGCGCTCGTGGCGGCACACCAGCACGGCCAGGCCGGCATGCGCCGCGTCCTGGAGCGGGGCCATCACGCGCCCGCCCTCGCCCGCGTCGTTTTCCTCCTTGACTTGGGCCAGCTTGCCGAGCGTGTCCACCACCAGCAGGCCGTAGCCGTCGCGCAGCGCGTCGTCCACAACGTCGCGGATCAGCTCCGACCACGGGCGCGCGGCCACATCGCCGCGGAACACGACCCGCAGCTCGTCGCCGCGGCCGAGTAGACCGGCGCGGCCCAGCGCCTCCCGGAAGGGCCCGGGTGTCTGTTCGGTGAGGTACACCACCTTGGTCGTCATCGTCGGCTGCCCGAGAAACGGCTGTCCGTCGAGGATCGACCGCACCGCCTCCAGGGCTAGCGTCGTCTTGCCGCTCGATTTGATCTTGCCGTCGAGCTCGGTGATGGCGCCCAGCGCGACGTAGCCGCGAATCAGCCAGTCGGGATGCTCCGACGTGCTGGCGGCGATCTGGAGCGGGGTGCGGTACGGGATGCCCGAGCCAGTCGTCGGCAGGGCCACTATCTCGCCCGGAGGAGCGGCGTACTCGACATCGGACCATTTGGGGTGACCGCTCACGACCGGGCCTCCTCTGCCGCGGCGTAGCGCGCCCAGGCCGCGGACTCGACCTCGATGGCGGCGAGCACGTCGGCCCGGCCACCGGCTCGAAGCTCGCGCAGGATGGCGTCCCGCCCGACCCGGCATCCGGCCGCGAAGCCGTCCAGCCAGCCCTCGCGCCGGGCGACCCGTGCGAGCAGGTCCAGCGCCGCACGCTCGGCGTGTTCGTGCGCCGGCCACATCGGTGCGCCGGTCGAGAGCAGGTCGCGGGCCTCAAGCCGCAGAGCGCCCAGGATGGCGGCCAGGTCGCAGCCCGCATGACAGGTGACCAGGGCGCGGCCATCGTCGCCGATGCCGACGCTAAGGCTAGGAGTGCGATCCTCGTGCACCGGACAGCGCGCCATCCAGCCCGCGCCGTTGCGACGTACGGCCTCCAGCCGGTTGAGGAGGTCGATGGCGGGACCGCTGGGGATCGGGCGGGCGGCGCTCATGACGCGCGCCCCTGTTCAGGTGGCGACTTTTGGGCCACCTGAACACATGCCTCACACGCCCATCGCGAGAGGTAGTTGCTCACGGAGCCGATGGACCGATGCACGCCGACCTCAGCCAGCCGGGCGACGATCTGGCGGATGGTGAGTGCGTCGTCATGTGCCAGGGTATGGCATCGGCCGATGAGTTCCACCAGCGTGAAGCCTTCATTCGCCCGCATCGGATAGTGCTTGCCGTCGAGGCCAGTGACCAAGTACGGGACGCGCTGCGGCCACGGACGCCGGGGCAAGGCGAGCCGCTCCCTACCGGTCGGGCGCTCGAACCCGAGGTCCGGGCCGCCGACGCCGATGGGGCGGGTCATCGGAGCAGCTCCGCGGCGATGAGCGCGGCCAGGCGCACGGAGCGGCGTCGGGTGCCACCGGCGAACAGGTTGGCGACCGCGACCCCGATGAGCTCGTGGACCGTCTGGCGCGACGCCTGCGACCAGTCGGCGCAGCCGAGTGCGGCGAGCAGCGCATCGGGGTCGCGGCCCGCGGCGCGCACCAGGTGGCGCATGACCTCGACCGTGCCGGGATCGGGCGTTTGCGCTGGTGCGACCGGAGCGACCGGTGCGACCGGAGCCTTGCGCCGCGTCACGAGTCAGACCGCCAGCTCGGCCAGGGCGTCGGCCGGGATGAGTCGGCGGCGCCCGACCTTCACCGTCCGCAGGCGGCCGGTGCGGATCAGCCTGAAGGTCATCGACCTCCCGATGCCGAGCGCCGTCGCGGCTTCCTCGACTGACAGCAGTCGCGGCGGAGCGGCGGCGTGCACGGCCGCAAGCTCCTCGCGGAGGGCGGCCACCAGCTCGGAGATGGCGGCCTCGAGGCGAGCGCTCATCGGTCCGGCTCCGGCTCGCCTTCGGTGGGGGTGGGCCGCGGACGGCGGCGAGCCAGGGCCTTCGTCAGGACGACGGCAGCCTGATCAGCCGCCGAGCGCCGTTCGTCGGCGGCCAACCGTCGCAGCCGGCGCAGCGTCTCGACGTCTAGCTCGACGCGGATCATGGAGAACATGCCCCGACGGTACGGGGCCGCCGGCGCCGACGCCGGCGTAGTAATGGCGTGTTATTACGAGCGAAGTTGCGCGAGCAGCTGCCCTAAGGTTCGATTCGTCCGCCGCAGGTAGTTCCGTAGGGCGGATTCGCTGTAGCCCGCGTGAGCCGCAAGCGTCGCGCGACGCACCACGAACCCGCTCCGGTCCATGTCGGCGATGGTCTCGCGCAGACGGTCATCGTCGGTGATATCGGCGATGCCAGGCGGGCGGCCACGGGCGAGGCGGATTGTCCCGGCCAGCTCGGCGAGGTATTCGTGGCTGAGGTTGCCATAGGCCGCCGCGTAGCCGAGCGCCGCATCGCGGAGGATGACCATCCCGTGCGTGATCGTGTCGGCGATCCACTCGTGCGCCTCGCCCGCCGGCCGGACCCGTAGGCTGGTCACGTCCACCACGGCGATGCCAGCCTCCACCAGGAGGCGGGCGACGCGCTCCGCGGCCCAATCCTCGAAGCGGTCCCTTGGGACGGCCGGGTCGGGCCGATCGCCGCGCCGGGCGCGACTCACGACGCACCGCCCAGCGCCCGGTTCATGGCGTCGGCCGCGTCGCGTCGCAGATCCTGCTCGACGTGGGCGTAGTAGTCGGCGGTGATGGCGATGCCCGAGTGGCCCAGGAGGTCCGACACGACGCGTAGCGGCACACCGGCCGATAGGAGCGCCGTGGCGGTCGAGTGTCGCAGCCCGTGGAACGGGACCGACGGTAGCCCGGCTGCGTCGCGCAGCGCGTGGTAGGCGACGTGGACCGCGTCGGGGGAGAGAGGCCGCCCGATCGCATCCGTGAAGACGAGGCGGTCGGTGTTCTGCCAGGGCGAGCCCGCCGCATCACGTGCGGCGTCCTGCGCGCGCTCCTCGCGTCGCAGGGCCTCGATGGCCGGATCGGCCAGGTGGATGGTGCGACGCGACCGGTTCGTCTTCGGCGCGCTGAGCTCGTAGCCGCGGCCCCAGGCACGCGCCAGGGAGCGGCGCACGGTCAGAGTGCCGACGGTCCAATCGATATCGTCCCAGGACAGGCCGAGCAGCTCGCCGCGACGTAGCCCAGTGGTGGCCGCCACCGTCACTAGGGCACCGATGTCGTACTCGGCCGCCACGGCCAGCAGGCGGCGCAGCTGCTTGGCGTCGAAATAGTGCAGCCCCGGCTCCAGGGTCCGCGGCGTGACGCGCGGCGGTCGGGCGAGGGCGGCGACGTTGCGATGCACCAGGCCATCGCGCTGCGCATCGGCCATCGCACGGCGCAGGGTGACCCGGACGTGGCTGGCGGTTCGCGGCGTCAGCCCGCGGTCGATCATGGCCGCCGTCATGCGCTCGACGTGGCCGGGTGTCAGCTTGTCGAGCTTCAGTGCGCCGAGAGCGGGGACGATGTACGCCTGCACGTGGTGATGGCGACCGCGCCAGGTGGATGGCCGTACGCGCTGCTTCTCGCGCTCCAGCCAGCCGGTCAGGAAGGCGGTGACGGTACCGGCCACCACCGGCTCCAGGCCGTGCTCCAGGTCGGCGCGCAGCTCGGTCAGGCGGCTGCGCACCGCGTCCTGCGTCTTGCCGCTCACCACGCGCCGCTGCTGCCTGCCGGCGGCATCGGTCCACGTCAGCGCGGCGCGCCAGCGGTCCTCTGAGGGGACGTGGTAGATCGAGCCCTCGCGGTTGGCTCGGCGGCGGCGAGCCGGCGCATCATCCGCCGTCGCGGAGCGTGCCTTGCGGCCCTGATATCCTGCCATCGGTTGCGTTCCTCCATACCAGGAGCGCTTCCAGTGAGGGCCTCGGCGCGAACCGGGGCCCTCGCGCTCTGTCCGTGGAGTATACGCCGTTGCTACCATCCGTTGCTACCATTAGCGCACTCTACGGGTGCCAGAATGGCCCGAATCGGGCCGATTCGTGCTCAGATTGCTTGGTACCGGGGGAGGGACTTGAACCCTCACGAGCTTTCACTCATCGGTGTTTGAGACCGACGCGTCTGCCGATTCCGCCACCCCGGCTCGAGCAGCGGTCATTATAGGAAGCCCATGGCCGACGCTCACGGGCACCCCACCGGCAACCGCACGCCGCCGATCGCCG
>JADLBB010000238.1 GCA_020848055.1 Chloroflexota bacterium
TCGGGGTGGGCCTTCTCGATCTCGTCGAACAGGACGACCTGGTACGGCCGGCGCCGGACGGCCTCGGTCAGCTGGCCGCCCTCGTCGTAGCCGACGTATCCCGGCGGGGCCCCGACCAGGCGGGACACCGAGAACTTCTCCATGTACTCGCTCATGTCGATCCGGACCATGGCGTTCTCGTCGTCGAACATGAACTCGGCCAGGGCCCGGGCGAGCTCCGTCTTGCCGACTCCGGTGGGGCCAAGGAAGATGAACGAGCCGATCGGGCGCTTGGGGTCCTTCAGGCCGGCGCGCGCGCGGCGGATGGCATCCGACACGGCGGTCACGGCCTCCTCCTGGCCGATGAGCCGGGCGTGCAGCCGCTCTTCCATGTGCAGCAGCTTCTCGGTCTCACCCTCCATCAGGCGGCTGACCGGGATGCCGGTCCAGCGGGCGACGATGGCGGCGATGTCGTCGGCGTCGACCTCCTCCTTGAGCAGCGCCGATCCCGACGCCTTGAGCTCGCGCAGGGCCGCCTCCTGCTCAGCCAGGCGCTTCTCCAGCTCGGCGGCGCGACCGTAGCGCAGCTCGGCGGCGCGCGCGTAGTCGGCGGCGCGCTCGGCGGCCTCGATCTCCGGGCCGAGGCGCTCCTGCTCCTCGCGCGTCGCGCGGATCGTCTGCACGACCTCCTTCTCGCGCTCCCACTGCGCCTTCATCGCGTCACCGCGCTCGCGCAGGTCGGCGAGCTCGCGCTCGAGCGCGTCCAGCCGCGCCTTTGACGCGTCGTCCTTTTCCTTGCGCAGGGCCTCGCGCTCGATCTCGAGCTGCATCCGGCGCCGCTCGATCTCGTCGAGTTCGGCCGGCATGGAATCCATCTCCATCCGCAGTCGGCTGGCCGCCTCGTCCACCAGGTCGATCGCCTTGTCGGGCAGGAAGCGCTCGGTGATGTAGCGGTTCGACAGGACCGCGGCCGCCACGAGGGCCGAATCGGTGATGCGGACGCCGTGGTGGACCTCGTAGCGCTCGCGCAGGCCGCGCAGGATGGAGATCGTGTCCTCGACGCCGGGCTGGTCGACCATGATCGGCTGGAATCGGCGCTCGAGGGCGGCGTCCTTCTCGATGTGCTTGCGGTACTCGTCGAGCGTCGTGGCGCCGATGGCGTGCAGCTCACCGCGCGCCAGCATCGGCTTGAGCAGGTTGGAGGCGTCCATGGCGCCCTCCGACGCGCCGGCGCCGACGACGGTGTGCAGCTCGTCGATGAACAGGATGATGTTGCCGTCCGACTCGGTGACCTCCTTGAGGACCGCCTTGAGGCGCTCCTCGAACTCGCCGCGGTACTTGGCACCGGCCACCAATGCGCCCAGGTCGAGCGACACGACCCGATGGTTGCGCAGGCCCTCGGGCACGTCACCGCGGACGATGCGCTGCGCCAGGCCCTCGGCGATGGCCGTCTTGCCGACGCCGGGCTCACCGATCAGGACCGGGTTGTTCTTGGTCCGGCGGGACAGCACCTGGATGACGCGCCGGATCTCCTCGTCGCGGCCGATGACCGGGTCCAGCGCACCCTTGGCGGCCGCCTCGGTCAGGTCGCGCCCGTACTTTGCCAGTGCCTCGTAGGTTGCCTCGGGGTTGTCGGATGTCACGCGCTGGGAACCTCTGATCTGGGTCAGTGCTTCAAGGACCGATGCGGGCGTCACGCCCGCCTCCGCCATGATGCGCGCCCCTGTCGAATCACCGGCCTCCAGGGCCGCGAGCAGCAGGTGCTCGGTCGACACGTACTCGTCGCGCATGCGCTCCGCCACCGGGTGCGCATCGGTCAGGACGCGGCGGGCCTCGTTGGAGAGTTGCAACTGCTGTGCCGAGCCGCTGACCTTCGGCAGCTTCGCCAGCTCGGTGCGCAACGTCTGCGCGACCGATGCGGGCGCCACTCCGATGCGGTCCAGCACGGCCGGGACGACCCCGTCCGGTTGCTCGGCCAGGACGAGGAGCAGGTGCGCCACCTCGAGTTGCGCGTTGCCCTCGCCCTCGGCGAGTTGCTGGGCCGCCACGATGGCCTCGGTGGCGCGCTGCGTGAATCGGTCGGTTCGCATCGGTCTACCAGAGGGTTCGCACGGGGTATCGTCGGATCGTCTCGTCCGGGGTCAGGATGGCCAGTCCATGCACGAGGGCCTGGCAGATCAACATCCGATCGAAGGGATCGCGATGCAATTGCGGCAGGAGTGCCAGGTGCAGGGCCGACTCCTCGTCAAACGGCAGTGCCAGCACGGCATGACGCTCTCGCGCTTCTGGAACCAGGACGTCCGGGTTGGCAGTGAGCTCAAGGCGTCCGGCCTGGAACTTGACCGCGATCTCCCACGCCGACACGGCGCTCAGGTACAGCTCGTTCCCCGAGTCGCGGAGAAGCTGCCGGGCGCGGTCGCTCAACTCCGATGCGCCGGCCGCGAGCCATAGAAAGGTCGCCGAGTCGAGCAGCAGCCTCAACCGATGCGTCCCTCGTACTCGTCGAGTTCGACGTCGGACAGGGGATCGAAGAAGCTGGGCGGCACGTGGATCTGCCCGGCCATCAGGCCGATCGGTCGTTCACCCTGGAGTGGCTTCGGGATCGGTCGAATCTCGGCGATCGGAACGTTGCGCTTGCACAGCACGATGATCTCGCCCCGCTCGAGCTCAGGCAGGTAGCGCGAGAGGTTCGTCTTGGCGTCGTGGATGTTAATCCGGATCATGATCTGATTGTAGCCTAAGTTCGTGGATCCGGCTGTGCGATTCGGCCCAGGATCGGCTCGATGGTCGTGCGCTCAGCCTCGTCGAGCCGCGGCAGGACGACGCGGGTCGTGACGACGAGATCACCTTTGGCCGATGAGCCGCGCTTTGGCAGCCCGCGGCCCTTGACGGTGATCTCCTGCCCGTTCTGGGTGTTGGGCCGAATGCGCAGCTTCACGCTGCCGGTCGGGGTCGGGACGGGCACCTCGGCGCCGAGCATGGCCTCGGCCAGGGTGAGCGGTAGATCGACGCGCAGGTCGGCGCCGTCGCGCGCAAAGCGCGGATCGGCCCTGACCCGGACGTCGATCACGAGGTCGCCACCGTCCACCGCGCCACTCAGCTTGACCTTCGAACCGTCGCGGACGCCGGCGGGGATCTTGACGTGGAGCCGTCGGCCGTTGACGTTGACCATTCGCTCGGCCCCGCGCGCCACCTCGGCCAGCGTCACCTCGGCGGTGGCATGGGCGATGGTCGCGGGCCGGGCGCGCGCGCGCCCGGCGAGGTCGGACAGGTCGACGTACTCGAAGCCGCCACCACCGGCACCGGCACCGCTCCCCGCGGTCGCCGCGCCGCCGAAGAACTGGCGGAAGAAGTCGCTGAACCCGCTCAGGTCCTCGGCCGATGCGGTCGTGCGATACGACCAGCGCGTCCCGCCCGGCGCGCCGCCGAAGCCGGCCCAATCGGTCGCGCCGCCCGACCCGTAGCCGGCCTGCTGATACGCCTGCCAGTTCGAGCCAAGCTCGTCGTACTGCTTGCGCTTCTCGGCGTCGGACAGGACGGCGTGGGCCTCGTTGGCCTCCTTGAAGCGCTTCTCGGCGCCGGGATCCTTGTTGGTGTCCGGGTGCAGCTCACGGGCCAGCTTGCGATAGGCCTTCTTGATCTCGGCCGCGGTGGCCGTCTTCGGAACGCCGAGGGTCGCGTAATAGTCCTTGTACTCCATCGGTCAGTCCGTACCTTCGGGCGGGCCATCGGGCAGA
>JADLBB010000239.1 GCA_020848055.1 Chloroflexota bacterium
AGGCGAGCCACCTGCCGCCACCCAGGACGTGCCACAGGTCCGCCTCGGACGCGTCGCCGCTCTCGATCCCGATCAGCGCCAGGTAGCGCCGCAGGGCGGCGTGATACGCCGCCTCGATGTTGATGCCGAGCCCGGTCAGCTCCCGGCCCAGCTGCGTCGCATCGGCCGCGGTCGCACCGGATTCCTTCCAGTCACGCAGCCGGGCGACGTACAACGGGTTGAGCGCCTCGACCGCCTCAGCCCATGAGCCGTAGAGCAACTCGCGGCCGGCCCGTACGCTGATGCGCGAGATGCGCTCGGGCACCACCGCCAGCGGCAGCGGTTCGCCTCGCCAGTACACGAGAGCGCTCGCCTCCGCCTCCGAGATGGCGAGATCGAGCTCGTCGCCGGCGGTGTGCCCGCGCTCGGCCGCCGCCCGCGCCGTCACGACGCGTTCCTCTCGCGACCGGCGGACCGGCGACGCGATCCGGCCGTCACCGGAGCCGCCACCCGCACCGGAGTCCGGCCGGCGGCCGCTCCCACGAAGTCACGGAACAGGGGATGCGGGCGGTTGGGCCGGCTCTTGAGCTCGGGGTGGGCCTGGGTCGCCACGAACCACGGATGGTCGCGCAATTCGATGTACTCGACCAGGCGCCCGTCGGGCGACACTCCGCTGAAGCGCATGCCCGCCGCCCCCAGGCGCTCGCGATAGGCGTTGTTGACCTCGAACCGATGGCGGTGGCGCTCGTAGGCGATCTCGGTGCCGTACGCTTCGCGCACCTTCGAGCCCTCCTCCAGTCGCGCGGGGTACAGGCCCAGCCGCATGGTACCGCCCTTGTCGATCACGTCGGCCTGGTCGGGCATGAGGTCGATGACCGGGTGCTCGGTGAACACGTTGAACTCGCTCGAGTTCGCGTCCTCGGTGCCCAGGGCCTCGCGCGCGAACTCGATCACGGCGCACTGCAGGCCGAGACACAGACCCAGGAACGGCACGTTGTTGTGCCGCGCCCAGCCGATGGCGCGGATCTTGCCCTCGACGCCGCGGTATCCGAAGCCGCCCGGCACCACCAGGCCCGCCACGCCGGCCAGCTCGTCGGCCACCTGCCCCGGCTCGATGCGCTCGAGGTGCTCCGATCCGATCCAGCGCACCTTGACCTCGACGTTGTGATGCAGCGCCGCGTGCTTGAGCGCCTCGCCGACGCTGATGTACGCATCGGGCAGCTCGGTGTACTTGCCGACGATTGCGACCTCGACCTCCGGCCGCGGCGTGCGGATGCGGTTCACCAGGTCCTGCCAGTCCGCCAGGTCGGGCTCGGTGGCGGGCAACTCGAGCTCGCGGGTGATAAGCTTGCCGAGGCCGGAGCGCTCGAGCTGGATGGGCACCTCGTAGATGCTGCGCGCGGTCTTGAGCGGGATGACGGCGTGGACGTCGACGTCGGTGAACAGGCTCACCTTGTCGAGGATCTCGTCGTCGATCGGCTCGTCGCTGCGCAGGATGATGACGTCGGGCTGGATGCCGATGCCACGCAGTTCCTTGACGCTGTGCTGGGTCGGCTTGGTCTTGAGCTCGCCGGTGGCGCCGATCGAGGGCAGCCAGGTGACGTGCACGTACAGCACGTTGCGACGGCCGACGTCCTTTCGCATCTGGCGGATCGCCTCCAGGAACGGCAGTGACTCGATGTCGCCGACGGTGCCACCCACCTCGACGATGACCACGCCGTGTGCGGCGAGGCCGCTGGTCGCCACGCTGCCAGTCCCCTCGCGTGCGACCCGCGCGATGCGCTCCTTGATCTCGTTGGTGATATGCGGGATGACCTGTACCGTGCCGCCCAGATAGTCGCCGCGCCTCTCCTTGGCGATGACGCTCTGGTAGATGCGCCCGGTCGTGACGTTGGACGCCTGGGACAGGTTCTCGTCGATGAAGCGCTCGTAGTGGCCCAGGTCCAGATCGGTCTCGGCGCCGTCGTCGGTGACGAACACCTCGCCGTGCTGGTAGGGCGACATGGTGCCGGGGTCGATATTGATGTACGGGTCGAGCTTCAGGATGCTGACCGGCACGCCGCGGGCCTTGAGGATGCGGCCAATGCTGGCCGCGGTGATGCCCTTGCCGAGCGAGCTGGTGACGCCGCCCGTCACGAACACGTACTTGGGCATCGGGTGGTCCTCCACGAGGGGCTGGGCGTGGCGGAAGCGGTGCGGCACGCGAGCAGGGACGCCGGATCTGCTCGGGAGCCAAGGATAGCGCATCGGGCGACGCCGCATCCGTGGCATGCTTCATCGCCATGCATGACCCGGACGCTCACGTGCAGCTCGCCTTCGTCCGCGACGGCCGGCTCACATCATTGCCTCGACGGCGCGCGTACCTGCTCGCCGCCTGCGACCTGCTGGCCGCGCGTTTCGAGACTGGCCGGCGCTACGCCGAGGCCGAGGTCAACGAGATCCTGGCTGGCGACGCGCCTGACCACGCCACCCTGCGGCGGCTGCTGGTGGATGAGGGCCGGCTGCAGCGCGCGGACGGCGAGTACTGGCGCCCAGCGCCGCGGGCGAACGGCTGAGGGTTCCGGATCAGATCGCGTCGTCGAGGTCGAGGTCGCCCTCGTCAGCCTCCTCAGTCAGCTTGAGCCAGACGAAGAGGCCGGCGAGAATGGTCAGCGGAATGACGATCACCGCGGTCAACAGGGCGGCTATGCCGATGAGTAGAACCTTGAGCGCCTTCATGGGGGTCGTGCCTCATTCTGCGCCG
>JADLBB010000240.1 GCA_020848055.1 Chloroflexota bacterium
ACCGAGTGCCGCGGTCTCGATCCGCTCCGCCGTGAGCGGGGCCGTCCGCAGGCGGCTCCGGCGCGTGACTGTCACGCAGGCCGGGGCGCGACGACGTCCGACGCGTAGGGCGCGTCGAACTCGAGCCAGCGCCCGAGGGCCTGCAGGTTCGGCGTCCGGACCGCCCGCGCCTCGGCCTCGGCCAGCATCGCGGCGTACAGGGGACGGGCCTCGGCAAGACCGTCTACGCCGTGGGCGGTCACCCGACGCATCGATTCGTTCCGCCGGAACAGCCAGCGGAACGCGAAGGGGAACAACACGGCGGGCATCCGGACCATATCGACTTCATGGTAACCGCCGAGATCGATGCCGCTGGCGGCGCAGATGGCGAGCGCCTCGTTCTGCGCCCTGAAGGCCTGGCGCAGGAGCCGGCCGTCACGGAGCATCGCCGCGATGTCACGATCTCGGGCCAGGGCCGCCCAGTATGGAACGGTCATCGCGGTGTGGACGCGCAGCCAGCCGGCCATGTCCGGATGTTGGATCGGCTCGAGGCCGGCACTCTGGAGGACGGTCGTCACCTGCCCGATGGCGGTCGTGTCGGCTGGGCCAGCGCCGACCGCCGGGCCGAGGTGTGGCTCCGCGCCGAGGGCGAGGACGTAGTGGCCGGCGTCGTCGCGCGTCCCGCCGCTGTCGGGGTAGCCGAGAACGATCCGCGCCGGATCGATGACGTGCGCGAGGGCGGCGAGGCCGTCCCAAGCCAGGGCCCAGACCACGAACGTGGCGTCCGGCTGCTGTGGTGCGATCGCCGCGACGGACTCGATCGCGGCCGGCGCGCGCGACGCGACTAGCACCAGGTCGACGGGGTCGTTCGCCCGGCCGGTCAGGCGCCAAGAATACGGAACGACGCGATGGACCTCGCGGCCACCGCGCTCGTCGAGGAGGTCGAGGTGGGCGATCGACGGCTGCGCCGCGAGCTTGCCGGGGCGGATGAGGTGCCGGACGTCGTGCCCCGCCTCAGAGAGGGCGAAGCCGTACAGCGTGCCGATGTTGCCGTTGCCGGCGATGAGGATGCGCATGGGACCGTCCTTTCAGTTGTTGGGCCATACAGTGTAAGGTGCCTTACGGCGTAAGTGTAGCGAAGACGGCGAGCCTGTCAACCCTCCCGCATGTCCGGCACGAGTTGGGTGGTTCACCGGCGCCTTGGCAGGGGGAACCGGCAATGTAGAATGCGGCGCGAAGTTCGTCCGCCCTCCCTCCCGCGGCCGCCGGCCCAACAGAATGGAGGCCCCCGGACACCCTGCCGCGACCCCCGCCCGCCGCGGCCCATTGGAGGAGACGACATTGAGGCACCTTCGAATACTCACGGTGTTGGCCACGGTGATGCTCATCGTGGCGGCCTGCAGCAGCAACGCCGCCAGCCAGGCGCCGGCCAGCCAGGCACCGGCCAGCCAGGCACCGACCAGCCAGGCGCCGGCCAGCCAGGCACCGACAGATCCGGACCATCTCGTCATCGGCTTCGTGCCGTCCACCGAGGCCGGACAGCTGGTCGAGGACATCAAGCCGCTGGCCGACTACCTGACCCAGGAGCTCGGCATCCCGGTCGAGGGCATCGTCACCAACGACTACGCCGGGCTGGTGACCGCCATGCAGGGCGACAACCCCAGCGCCAACATAGGCGCGCTGCCGCCGTACGGCCTGGTGCAGGCCGTCGACGTGGCCGGCGCCAAGATCATCCTGCAGTCGGAGCGCTTCGGCTCGGGCACGTACCACACCCAGTTCTTCACCAACGTCCCGGACAAGTACTGCACCGTCTCGGCGGTCGAAGACAACACCCGGGTCGTCAGCGACAAGGACGTCACCTACAAGAACTGCAACGGCACGGCCCGCGAGAACTCCGATACCCCCGAGGGCCCGATTGGCCTGGAGGCATTGTCGGCCCTGGCCGCCGGCACGAACGTCTCGTTCGTTTCGGCCAGCTCGGCCTCCGGCTTCATCTTCCCGGCGGTGGATCTGCTCAACGCGGGCCTCGACGCCGGAAACTTTACCGACAGCACCGATGACGACATCAAGGCCCTGTTCGCGGGCAGCCACGATGCCTCGGTCATCGCCGTCTGCGAAGGACAGGCCGAGATCGGCGTCAGCTTCGACGACGCCCGCACCATCGCCACCAGCGACTGCGACATCCCGGGCAAGGTCGTCGTGTTCGCGTACGGCAGCGAGATCCCGAACGACGGGATCGCAGTCAGCCACAACCTGTCGGATGCGCTGACGCAGAAGATCAAGGACGCCCTGATGGCGTACGCGGAGACCGAGGATGGGGCCGCCGTCCTTGACTCGATCTACCAGATCACCGCGTTCACCGAGCCGAACCTCGACGCGCTGCAGATCGTGCGCGACGCGGTCGAGAAGCTCGGCTACTCCGGCTAGGCCAGACCTTCGAGGGGCGGGGCCATGGGCCTCGCCCCTCGATTACATCCATCCGCACATGATCCGATTCGAGGACGCCTCAGTCACCTACCCCGGCGGGGTGCAGGCCCTCAAGGGCGTCACGCTCGAGATACCCGACGGCCAGATGGTCGTCATCGTCGGGCTGTCCGGCGCGGGCAAGTCCACGTTGATCCGCGCGATCAACGGCCTCGTGCCCCTGACCGGCGGCGACGTCACCGTCGACGGCGTCAGCGTCCGCCATGCGAATGCCCGCCAATTGCGCCAGATCCGATCGAAGATCGGCATGATCTTCCAGACCTTCAACCTGGTGAAGCGCACATCGGTCCTCAACAACGTGCTGATGGGCCGCCTGCACACCACCGGCACGTTCCGCTCGTTGCTGGCGTGGTACCGGCCGGCGGACGTCGAGATCGCGATGCGCGCCCTCGAGCGCGTGGATGTCGTCGAGAAGGCCTACGTGCGTGCCAGCAACCTGTCCGGCGGCCAGCAGCAGCGCGTGGGCATCGCCCGCGCCCTCGCCCAGGAGCCGACCATCCTGCTCGCCGACGAGCCGGTGGCCAGCCTGGATCCGCCCACCAGCCACGTCGTCATGCGCGACCTGCAGCGCATCAACCGCGACCTGGGCATAACCACCATCGTCAACCTGCACTTCCTCGATCTCGCCCGGATGTACGGCGAGCGAATCATCGGCATGCGCGCCGGCGAGGTGGTGTACGACGGGCCGGGTGAACAGGCCGACGAGAAGGTGTTCCGCGACATCTACGGCCGATCGCTGACCGCCGAGGACCTGATGGGCGAGGCGACCACCGCCGCAGCCGCCGCGTCATGACGGCGGGCGCGGCCACTGCCCGGCGCCCGACCCGTCCGCGCCGATCGCCGGTCGTCCCGCTCGGCATCGCGATCTTCCTGGTCATCAGTTGGGCGTCGCTGAGCAAGGACTTCGGGATCGGCTTCGACCTCGGCAAGCTGATCACCAACTGGTCGAACCTGGTGACCGTCCTTGTCACCGGCAGCGACAGTCCGGCACGCCGCGGCCTGCTGATTCCGAACTTCGCGTTCTTGGACCAGACGTTCGAACCGATGCTCGAGACGTTCAGGATGGCCGTCATCGCGTCGGTACTTGGCTGTGGGGTCGCCCTGCCGGTCGCCTTCGTCGTGTCGCGGGTGACCTCCCCGAACCTTGCGACCCTGTTCGGCGGGCGCGCCGTGCTGAGCGTCGTACGGGCCATCCCGGACATCCTGTACGCGCTGGTGTTCGTGGCGGCGGTGGGCATCGGTCCGCTGCCCGGCATCGCCGCGCTCGTCCTCTTCAACGTGGGTGTTGTCGCCAAGCTGCTGTCCGAAACGATCGACGGCGTGGATGTCGGACCCATCGAGGCCGCCCGGGCCGGTGGGGCCAACCGAACCCAGACGGTGCGCTGGGCCGTCCTGCCCCAGGTCCTGCCCAACTACGTGGCCTACTCGCTCTACACGTTCGAGCTGAACATTCGCGCCTCGACCGTCATCGGCATCGTGGGAGCTGGCGGTATTGGCAACCTGCTGTTCGCCCAGTACCAGTTCTTCAACTGGAGCAACGTGTCGCTCATCATCATCGTGCTGTTCGTGCTGGTCGTGGCGATCGAGACGATCTCGATCTTCCTGCGTCGGAGGCTGGTGTGACGGCCGCGACCATGACGGGCCGCCCGATCCGGCCGTCACACGCCAAGCGCGACATGGCCCTGCTGGGTGTCGCGCTGGTCGTCGTCTGGGCGGCGGTCACCGTCAGCATCGATCCGCTCAAGGCCCTGGAACTGCCCGGCGGCATCGGCCTGGTCTTCTACAAGATGTTCCTGGAGGAAGGGCCCGACTGGAGCTACCTGCCCAAGGCCACGAGCGGGATGGTCGAGTCGCTGCAGATGGCCTGGATCGGTACCGCCATCGGGGCGCTGCTGTCGCTGCCGCTCGGCTTCTTCGGCGCCAAGAACGTGTCGAGCGGCCTCGCCTCGAACATCATGCGCCAGATCCTCAACGCCATCCGCGCCTTTCCGGAGATCATCCTGGCCATCGCCATCATGATCCCGTTGGCCGGCCTGGGGCCCGTCGCCGGAGCGCTGGCCCTGGGGCTGCACTCGGTCGGTACGCTGGGCAAGTTGACGGCCGAGGTGATCGAGGGCATCGATCCCGGCCCGGTGGAGGCGGCGCGCGCCTCCGGCGCGCGACCGATACAGATCCAGCGCTGGGGCGTCCTGCCCCAGGTGCTGCCTGAGATCGTGGCCTTCTGGCTGTACCGCTTCGAGATCAACATCCGCGCCGGGGCGGTGCTCGGAGTGGTCGGAGCGGGCGGCATCGGCTTCTCGCTCCAGCAGACGCTCGCCTTCCACCGCTACCCGCTTGCCGGCACTGCCATCATCGTGGTGGTGGTGGCCACGATCGTGGTCGACACGGCATCGGGCTGGGTCAGGCGCCGCATCATCGAGGGCGCGGGCGGCCGTTCCGCCGTCGAGAGCGCGGAGGCCATGAACAGCCCTCTGCGCGCCGACTCCGCCGGCTAGGGTAGAGGGCGGCGCGGTCGCAGGATCGGCGCGAGCTGCACCACCGCGGCACCGGCCGCAGCCAGGACCAGCCCGACGACCTGTTCGAGGCCCAGCCGCTCGCCCAGGAAGATCACAGCCAGGATGGCGATCTGGATCGTCATGGTGTTGGTCACGACGCTCGACTCGACCGCGGTGAGCGTCCGCAGCGTGTGGTTGTACAGGGTGAACGCGAAGGCCGTGTTGACCGCCGCCAGCCAGCCGATGATGGCCCAGCCACGCAGGTCCAGTTTCGGCCAACCCTCGGCCGCAACCCCGGCCGCCAGCAGTACGACTGCGCCCACCGCCATGCTCGTGGCGGTCAGACCCACCGGACCGCCATACCGATCGACGCCGCCGCTCGCCAGCGCGCGTCCGAGATGGGTCGCGAACGCGGCCCCTGCCACGCACAGCGCGGCGGCCGCGAAGCCGGCGCCCGCGCTCTCGCCGACCTCGAACGGTCCGAAGTACAGGACCGCACCGAACGTGAGCGTGGCGATGCCCACCAGCTGAATGCCGGTGGCCCGTTCGGCGCGCGTTGCCAGGGCGCCGGCCGCCACCCAGACCGGGGTGGACGCCAGCACCAGGCTCACCGCGGTGGCCGGCAGGAAGGCCAGCGCGACGTACTGGCCCCCTTGCGCCAGCGTCACCAGGATCAGGCCGTAGGCGACCACTCGCAGCCAGCCCCGCCCATCCGCGGTCGCGGCTCGCGCCCGAGATGCGCGCAACGCTCGAAGGCCGAACGGCAGCAGGATGGCCGCGGCCACCGCGTAGCGCAGCCCGGCGAACGAGATCGGCCGCAGGTCGAGGTCGGACATGCCGATCTTGATCAGCACCCACGAGGTGGACCACAGGAACGCGACGAACAACGCCTGCAGCGCCGCCAACGTGTGCTGTCGCGGGGCGGGCTGAACTCGCGTCGGATGCATCGGGTTGGACTCGGCCAAGACGGGTCACCTTAGCATCCGGCCGCTGCGATGGCCGCAACGCGCCCAAGACGGGCGGATGCGGCCAAATCGGGCGGACGGCGGTCGCTATCGGCGAATGCTGGCCGGTTATTGCGCGCATGCAACGCGCTGCCAGCGATTCCGAGCTTGATGAGCGGGCTACGACGACGGCCGGCAGCCGCAATGCGCCCGTCACGTCCGATTGCGGCACCCGTGCTCCATCTCGGGCCACAACCGGCCAACCCGGTCCGATTGCGGCTCATCGGGTCCATCAGGCCCAATCGGGTCCAATCGGGTCCAATCGGGTCTCATCGGACCCCATCAGCGGCCGATCAGAGCCCGCCACGCCCGTCCACCGGATCGGTCATCATCGGTCCATGCAGGAGTTGACCACGCCGGGCACCCTGGTTCGCCACGACCGCCTGGCGCGCGAGGCGGACGAGGAGCGGCTGAGCCCGTCAGCCACCCGGTCGGCGCAGTCCCGCGGACGCGAACGCCCCGAAGGACCCGACGAGTTCCGCACCGCGTTCGAGCGTGACCGCGATCGGATCATCCACAGCAAGGCGTTCCGTCGGCTCAAGCACAAGACGCAGGTCTTCCTGAATCCGGAGGGCGACCACTTCGTCACGCGCCTCACGCACACGATGCAGGTGACCCAGGTGGGCCGCGCCCTGGCGAAGGCACTGAGCCTGAACGAGTCGCTGGCCGAGGCCATCGCCCTGGGCCACGACGTCGGCCACTCGCCGTTCGGCCACACCGGCGAGGAGGCGCTCAGCCCGTACTTCGCGCCGGACGAGTGGCATCACGCCGCCCAGAGCGTCCGCATCTTCGAGGTGCTCGAGGACCAGAACCTGACCTGGGAGGTGCGCGACGGGATCCGCGCCCATTCGTGGAAGATCCACCCTCCACCGTCCACGCCCGAGGCGTACTGCGTCCGGTTCGCCGATCGGATCGCGTACCTCGCGCACGACGCGCTCGATGCCGTCCGCGCCGGCGTCCTTGCTCCCCACGCCTTTCCGGCCGCCGCCCTCGAGCGATTCGGCGCCCCCGGGCGCGACTGGGTGGCGACCATGATCAACGCCGTGATCGACGAGTCGCTGCGCACCGGAGCCGTTCGCATGGACGACGCGACCCTGGCCACGATGAACGGTCTGCGCGACTTCATGTTCGAGCACGTCTACCAGTCGGCCGAACAGCTCCGCCAGCAGCGGCGCGCCATCGCGGTCATCCGCGACCTGATGGACTGGCACCTCGAGCATCCCGACGAGATCCCCGACACCTATCGCCAGACCGATGCGCCCGCGGTCGTCCAGGCCGCTGACTACATCGCCGGCATGAGCGACCGATACGCCCTGGCCACTTACGACCGCCTGTTCCGCCCGATGCTCAACCTCTAGCGCCGATCGGCCAGCCTTCAGCGCCGGTACGCCTGGTAGCCGTCCCCACAGGCCAGCACGATCTGATCGGGCAGCGGCTCGCCGGAAGCGCCCGGCACCCGGCCCGGCTCGACCCACACGCTCCAGCTGGCGAGGCCGAACCCGAGAGTGCCGGCCTCGGTGAGTCGCTGGCCGTCGAGCACCGGCTCGGAGAGCGCCGGGC
>JADLBB010000241.1 GCA_020848055.1 Chloroflexota bacterium
ACCGGCCGGCGTCGCTTCGGCGACCGAGTTCGTGTTGGAGGGCCTGCACCTGAACCGCCGGCTCAACAAGGAGCGACGTGGAGGTGCCGTTCGCTACGCTCGCTGACCGATGTTTCGCCCAGCCTCGAGCAAGTATGATTATGTATCATACTCGGGAATGACCGCCCAGATCGCCTCCCGGGACCACTCGCGCCTCACTCGCATCACGATCACGCTGCCTTCCAGTCTCGTGAAGGCAATGGACGAGACCGTGGGGCGTCGAGGGAGAAGCCGGTTCGCTGCCGAGGCCATCGCGAGCCACCTGGTGCGCGTCACACAGGCCAGAGCGGTTCGCGGATCGCACGCGACGCTTGCGGGCGCCGAAGATCGGCCCGATACCCTGACCCTGGTGGAATGGATCGAGGCGATGCGCCGGCCGCGCGAGTAGTGCGCTACCTCATCGACACATCGGTGATCATGGGCCACGTCTACGGTGACCGGCGAGCCAGCGCGCTGCTGCACCGGCTCGTTGACAATGGCGCCGAACTGTTCACAAGCGACGTGATCGTGTGGGAGTGTCTCTCGCGCGGCACCGATGCCGAGCGCGACGTCCTTGAACGTCTCCTGGCCTCTCTGACGTACGTGCCGGTGACGCGGGACGTGGCGTTCGCCGCCGCAGCTCTGCAACGAACTACGAAGCTGGGCATGGCTGAGGCGCTCCTGCAGGCGGCGGCCACTAGTGTCGGCGCGAAGCTGGTCCGGCTCGGCCAATAGTTCGCGTGCGGTACCTTCGGCCCATAACCGTCAGGCCGAACGATTCGTAGGCTGCGAGTTCAAAGGAACCCGTTCTCGAAGGTCGCCTACAGCCCGATGCTGCTCCGTGGAGAACGGCCGGCGCTGATCGTCATTGCGCCGCGCCTGGTCCCCCTCCTCGCGCTGGCCCTGCCGGTGTCATTTGTGATCGCCCTGCTCGTCAGCGGCGGGATGCCCGGCGGCCAGCTCGCCCGTGCCGTGGCCTCCACGGTCGCAACGCTCATCGCCGTGCGTGGATGGAGCGTGGGTCGTGGCCGAGCGCGCGCCGTTCGAGGGTGGTACGTGCTCCTGCTGGCGGCCTGGACAGTGGGGGAGGCGAGCCGCTTCCTCACGGGCACAACCGGAACGTCCACCAATTTCGGGCTGCTGAGCGTGCTGTCCCTGGGCATCTGTGCCGCCGGTATCTACCACGTCATCGTGCGGGGCCGGGGTCGCCTGGTCGAGGAGGCGGCGTTGTATCTCGACCTGGTGGCGGTCGCCTTCGGGCTGGGTGGCGCGGTGCTGGTTATCGGATCAGGCATCACCGATGGGGCCGGGGTGGGGGTGCTGATCCAGGCCGCCTTCTTCGTTGGTCTGCTGGCCTCGACCATCCTGGTCAACGTGACCATGCGCATGCCGCTTCGGCTCGCAGGACCGTGGGAGATACTGGCCGGCCTCGTCCTGGTGGCGATCGGATACGTTGGCCTGCTGTCCGGAAACGCTGCCGGCAGCCGCGAGATCTTCCACGCGCTGGTGGCTTCGGGCGTGCTGCTGATCGGGCACGGTTCGTCGCACTGGACCGATGCCCAGGACCCGTCGCCGGCCTACGCGGCACTCGCCGACCAGCTGCGGAACGGGCTGCCACTGGCGGCCGCCCTGACGACCGCGGCGGTGAGCGTGGTGCTGATGACCCGTCCAGCCCTGGTCGGCGACATCCCGCGCGCCGGAATGGCAATCGCCCTGGGATTGGTGGTGGTGGCCGTCGTCGCGCGCCAGACGCTGCTGCTGGCCGACCGCGAGCGCATCCGGGGTCGCGAGCGGCGCCTGTCCGACGAGCTGACGGTGGCGGAGGCCCAGTACCGCGCCGTGGTTGAGCGCGTTCCCGGCGTCGTGTACGTGGCCGAGGCCGGGCAGAACGGCCGATGGCACTTCGTCAGCCCCAAGATCGAGGAGCTGCTGGGCTACACGCCGGACGAGTGGACCGCCGATCCGATGATGTGGCTGGATCGCGTCCATCCGGCCGATCGCGACCGCATGGCGCTGGCCGAAGCCGAGGATCGGATGCGGACCGACGAGCTCGGCCGCTGGGAGTATCGGCTCCTGGCGCGCGATGGCCGGGTCGTGTGGGTCATCGATGACGAGGCGGTCATCTCCCGCGACGCCGACGGCTACCCGGCCATGGTGCAGGGCATCCTCGTCGACATCACCGACCGCAAGGACCTGGAGGATCAGCTCCGGCACCAGGCCCTGCACGATGCGTTGACCGGCCTGCCGAACCGGGTGCTGTTCATCGATCGGCTGTCGCACGCGCTCGTGCGCCGCGGGATCGCCGACCCCCGCGCCGCGATTCTGTTCGTCGACCTCGACGACTTCAAGGACGTCAACGACGGCCTCGGCCACGCGGCCGGTGACGAGATCCTGCGCGCGGTGAGCCAGCGCCTGGTATCCGTAGTGCGACCAGAGGACACGGTCGGCCGCCTCGGCGGAGACGAATTCGCATTCCTGCTCGAACAGATGGGCGCCGATGCCGCGCGCAGCGTGGCCGAACGCGCCCTGGAGTTGCTGGGCCAGCCGTTTGAGTTCGACGGGCGTGCCGTGACGCTGACCGCCAGCATCGGCATCGCCACCAGTGATCGGTTCACGCCAGACGCGGATCCAGTCCTCGAGGCCGATGCGCTGCTGCGCGACGCCGACACCGCGATGTACGCCGCCAAGTCGATCGGGAAGGGCCGGATCCAGGCCTTCAACCATCGCATGGATGACATAGCCGTGCGTCAGCGGGACCTGCGCCGGGCGCTCGAGAGCGCATTGGCGGGCGATGGGCTCGTGCTCGAGTACCAGCCCATCGTCGACCTGGCGCTTGGGACGACGCTCGGGATGGAGGCGCTGATCCGCTGGGATCATCCGCAGCTCGGCCGGCTGGCGCCCGCGGACTTCGTGCCGCTGGCCGAAGCCAGCGGCCTGATCCGACGTCTGGGTGACTGGGTGCTGGTCCGCGCGTGCGAGGACATGGCCGAGGCGGGCGTGCCGGTATCGGTCAACGTGTCAGCCCATCAGCTCGGCCTGGGCGAACTGCCCGCCAGGGTGGCCGAGGTCCTGGATCGGAGCGGGCTGCCGGCCCCCCAGCTCCAGCTCGAGCTCACCGAGAGCACGCTGGCCGGCGCGGGCGCGGGTGCCGAGATCGAGCTCAAGGCGATCCAGGCCCTGGGCGTGAGGATCGCACTGGACGACTTTGGCTCGGGCTACTCGTCACTCGAGTACCTCGGGCGCCTGCCGATCGACGTTCTCAAGATCGATCGCTCGCTGGTGGAACACGTTCACCTGGAGCCACAGCGCAGGGAGGTGCTGCGCGCCATCGGCCACATCGCGAATCGCCTGGGGCTCGAGACCATCGTGGAGGGCGTTGAACATGAAGCGCAGCGCCAGGTGCTGCTCGATCTCGGGTTCACGCGTGCCCAGGGGTTCCTCTTCTCGCCGGCCGTGCCCTTCGCGGTCGCGCGGCGCAGGTTGAAACTCAGGCGCGTCTCCTAGGCCTCCGACTCTCTGCCATCCTGTCAGTCGCCGAGCAGCCGGTCCACCGCCCGCTGGTATTGCTCGTCCGACAATGCGCCGCTGTCGCGCAGGGCGCGCAGGCGTTCGACCTCCCCGCTCAGCCCGGCCGCCGCGGGCTCCGGCCCTTCGCGCGCCTTGGGCCGACCGATGCCGAACGGGAAGTCACCGCCGAGGGTCTTCTCGAGCGAGGCGAGGATGCGCTCCTCGATCATTCGGTGCGCCTCCCGTGCGAACG
>JADLBB010000242.1 GCA_020848055.1 Chloroflexota bacterium
CGCCAGCGGCAGGCCGATATGCCCCAGGCCGACGACGGCGATCCTCACGACGGAGCCCCAAGCAGCTCCTCGCCGACCATCGCCCGTCCGCTCCGGGCCGACTCGACCATCAGGCGCGCGAGTTGCAGGGCGATCATCGCGTCCGCCGGGTCGACCGGCGGCGGGCCGCCCTCGCGGACGGCACGGGCGAACTCGCGCAGCTCGACCGCGAGTGGCTCCTCGCGGCGGAGGGCGCGACGCGTCATCTCGCCTTCGGCGACGGTGGTGATCGCCGCACCGGCCCCACGGTTGATCCAGGTCTCGGCCGCGTCAGAGTTGGCGTGGAAGACCAGGTCCTGGGCGATGTAGTCGGCGATGTACATGCCACGTTCGCCGGTCACGGTCAGCAGGCGGCGCTTGGTCGGCGTCAGCCAGTTGATGTTCAGCACGCCGACCACGCCGTTGGCGAACTTGATGATGCCGTTGAACAGGTCCTCGTGCTCGGTATGGATGCGCTGCTCTGTTTCGGCATACAGCCGGATCGGTTCCGATCCGATGAGGTAGCGGAAGACGTCGATGTCGTGGGGAGCGAGATCCACGACCACGCCCACGTCGCGGATGCGAGCCGGGAAGGGACCGAGCCGCGTGGCGCTGATCTGGAAGACGCGCCCCAATTCGCCGGCGGCGAGGCGCCGCTTCAATTCGCGGATGGCGGGGTTGAAGCGCTCGATGTGCCCCACGGTCAGCATCCGGCCGGATGCCCGGGCCGCCTCGACCATCCGATGACCCTCGTCGCGGGTCGCGGCGATCGGCTTCTCGACGAGCACGCTGGCACCGGCCTCCAGGGCGGCGACGGTGAGCTCGCAATGCAGGCTGGTCGGCGCCACGATGCTGACCAGGTCGAGGGCCTCCTCGGCCAGCATGCGGCCCGCGTCGGTGTGGCCGCGAGCACGGCGCCCGGCCGTGGCGGCGGACACGGCCGACGCATCGGTGTCGGCGACCGCGACCAGGTCCGCCTCGGGGACCGATTCGTCCCACACCCGGACGTGGTTGCGCCCCATCATGCCCAGGCCGATGACGCCGGCCCGCAACGGCTGCTGCGCCATGCTCACCGCTCGCCCTCGAACGGCCCGAGCTCGCCCGCCGTGCGGTTGACGGCCTCGATGACGGTGGCCACCTCCCCGTCGGACAGGCCGGGATGGACCGGGATCGACAGGACCTCGGAGGTCAGCCGCTCCGTCACCGGGTACGACCCATCGCCGTAGCCGAGTGCGAGGAACGGCTTCTGGCGGTGGACGCCGATCGGGTAGTACACGCCGCTGCCCACGCCCAGCTCGGCCAGGCGGGCGGCGAACCGGTCGCGCTCGCGGACGCGGATCGTGTACTGGTGGAAGACGTGGGTGACGCCCGGGCGCACGACCGGGGTCATGACCCCGCGCAGCTCGGCGTCGTAGCGTGCGGCGATGGCGCGCCGGCGATCGTTGGCAGCGGGCAGCTTCGGCAGCTGGGCCAGGCCGATCGCGGCGCCGATATCGGTCATGCGGAAGTTGTATCCGACGACGTCGTGGTGGTAGCGGACCTTCATGCCGTGCTCGCGGAGGAGCCGAATGCGTTCGGCCAGGTCTGCGTCATCGGTCGTGATCATGCCGCCCTCGCCGGTGGTCATGTTCTTGGTCGGGTAGAAGCTGAAGGCACCGATGCCCCACGAGCCACTGCGCCGATCGCCGATGGCGGCCCCGTGCGCCTGCGCGGCGTCCTCGATGACCGCCAGCCCGTGGCGCTCTGCGATCGCGGCGATCTCGTCCATGCGGGCCGGCTGACCGTACAGGCTGACCGGCAGGATGGCGCGCGTCCGTGGCGTGATCGCGTCCTCGAGCAGGTCGGGGTCGAGCGTGAAGTCGTCGGCCCGCACGTCAACGAAGGCCGGCCGGGCGCCGGTGTACACGACGCAGTTGGCGCTGGCGATGAAGGTGAACGGGACCGTGACGACCTCGTCGCCGGGGCCGATGCCGTGGCCCAGCAGCGCCAGGTGCAGCGCGGTCGTGCCCGAGCTGGTGGCCACCGCATGGCCGGTACCGATGTAGGCGGCGAATGCCTCCTCCAGGGCCCGGACGCGCGGGCCCTGGGCCAGCGAGCCGGCCTCCATCGCCTCCCAGACGAGCCGCTTCTCCTCCTCGCCCATCTGGGGGCGAGCGATCGGTATCACGCGCCTGCGACCTCGCTCAGTTGGCGATCGCGCGCAAGGCCGCGCTGATGCTCGTCCATGGCGTCAACGATACGCGCGGCGGCGTGCCCGTCGCCGTACAGCGCCGGACGCGGCCGGTCGCGGCGCATGAACTCCGGGTCGGCCAGGGCCGCGGCGAGGGCGCCCGGATCGTCCCCGGCCACGCGGTTCCAGCCCGCTGCGACGGTCTCGGTCCACTCGGTCTCCGTGCGCAGGGTCAGGCACGGCACGCCCGCGAGGTACGCCTCCTTCTGCACGCCGCCGGAGTCGGTGGCGACGAGCAGAGCGCGAGCCTCGAGCGCGACCATCTCCAGGTACCCGACCGGGTCGATGGCCATCACGTTGGGCGGCAGCGCACAACCCGCCCGCTCCAGGGCGCCGCGCGTGCGTGGATGGACCGGAAAGACTACCGGCATCCCCACCGCCAGGCCGGCCACGATCGAGGCCAGGCGCGCGGGATCGTCGGTGTTCTCGGCCCGGTGCAGCGTCAGCAGGACATAGTCGCCCACGGCGGCCGCCGCCGGAGGCAGATGGCCGTCCCCGTGCCCGGCCGCCCATTCGAACGCATCGACCATGACGTCGCCAACCATGCGCGCCCGGTCGGCCAGGCCCTCGCGCGCCAGGTGCCCCATCGCCACCGGGGTCGGTGCCAGCAGCAGGTCGGACAGGTGATCGGTCACGACCCGGTTGCGCTCCTCGGGCATGGCCCGGTTGAACGAGCGTAGGCCCGCCTCCACGTGCGCCAGCCAGGGGCGCCGGCCGGAGCGAAACACGACCTTCGACGCCACCAGGGCGCCGGCGAGGGTCGAGTTGGTGTCGCCGTAGACCAGCACCCCGTCAGGCTCGTGTTCGAGCATGATCGGCTCGAGGCCGTCCAGCATGGCGGCGGTCGTGGCTCCGTGCGGGCCCGATCCGACCCCGAGGTTGACGTCGGCCGCGGGCAGGTCGAGGTCGCGGAAGAAGGCGGCGCTCATGGCATCGTCGTAGTGCTGGCCGGTGTGGACCAGCAGCTCCTCGTGCGCTGGGCGCAACTGCCGGCTCACGACCGCCGCCTTGACGAACTGCGGACGCGCGCCGACGACGGTGACCAGCCTCATGCGAGCGGGTCGGGCGGCATGGCCGCACCGCAGGCCGGGCACCGGCCCCTGAACGGCTCCCCATCGATGTCGCGCAGGGCTTCGCCGCAGACGCAGGCACTGCCGAGGCGGCGGGCCGGGTTGCCGGCCACCAGCTCGTGGTCGGCGACGTCGCGCGTCACGACGCTGCCCGCGCCGACCATCGCCCAGCGACC
>JADLBB010000243.1 GCA_020848055.1 Chloroflexota bacterium
CCGATGCCGATGGCGATGGCGGCCGAGGTGAAGCCGACCAGCAACGAGACGCGGCTGCCGTAGATGAGCGACGACAGCACGTCCTTGCCGCCGTCATCGGTGCCCAGCCAGTGCTGTGGCGAGGGCCGTTGGAAGATGTCGAGGATCGTGACGTGAACGGTCTCGAACGGGTCGTACGGCGCAAGCACCGGTGCGAAGATGGCCACCACGAACGCCACCAACAGCATGGCGCCACCGATGACGCCCATCCGATGATGGAGGAAGCGCCGCCAGGTCCTCGTTCGCGGTTCGGCCAGCGGGGCGGCCTCTGTGGCCTGCATGGCGACGCTCATCGGCTCATTCCATGCTGACCCGCGGATCGAGCCAACCGTAGACCAGCTCGGCCGCCAGGTTGGCCAGCACCACGGCCACGGCCAGCAGCAGGAACGCGCCCTGCAGCACCGGGTAGTCGCGATCGCTCACCGCATTGACGGTCAGGGCGCCGAGCCCGGGCCAGCTGAACACGGCCTCGATCTGGATGGCACCGGCCACGGTGAAGCCCAGCGTCAGCGCGATGAGCGTGACCATCGGCAGCATGGCGTTGCGCAGGGCGTGGTGGCGAATGACGCCGTAGGTGGACAGTCCCTTGGCGCGCGCCGTCAGGATGTAGTCCTCGCCGAAGACCTCGAGCACGCTGCTGCGCATGATCAGCATGTACTCGCCGATGAGCGCCAGCGCCAGCGTCAATGTCGGGAGCAGCAGGTGCGCGCCGATGTCGGAGGCCGCCTCCCAGAAGGATCCGTACTCGGCGCCGATCGTCGTCCGCCCACCGATGGGCAGGCCGAACCAGTCGACGCCCATGATGAGCAGGATGATACCCAGGAAGAAGATCGGCAGCGCCCACATGAACAGGCTGAAGGTCAGCGCCAGGACGTCGGCCGGTCGGCCCCGTCGCCAGGCCGCGAACAGGCCCAGGATGATCCCGAAAACGACCGATAGCACCTCGGCGGGCAGAACGAGCCACAGCGTGTTGACCAGCGCCTTCCCGATCAGGTCCGACACCTCCTGGTCGCGGAACGCGAAGCTGGTGCCGAGATCGCCGCGCGCCAGGGCGCGCAGGTAGGCGGTGAACTGGGTGTCGAACGGATTGCCGCCCTCGAGATTGAGGAACACCGGCTTGTCCAGGCCGAAGCGCTCACGCAGCGCCTCAACCGCCTCGGGGTTGAGTCGCGGGTCACGCATGCCCGACTTGGCCGGATCACCGGGCAGGACGCGGAACAGGAAGAAGTTGAACGTGATCACGACGAGGATCGTGATGATCGCCCAGGCCAGCTTGCGGGCCAGGAACGCCCCACGACCATTCACCGCATCGGCCCCTCGGGCAGCTCGAGCCGGGCGCCGACTTGTCGCCCGGCTCGCATCGGTCTACTGCGCCGGTCGGAGCTGGAGCAGGTTGGACTGGTCCTCCAGCCCCAGGGTCGGGTCGTTCTCCAGCCAACCGGTGAACGTGTCCGTGCGCCACGCCCCGATGTACGGGTAGTAGTACGGGATGATGTACGGCACGTCATCGATCAGGATCTGCTGCATCTGGTGGATCAGGTCCACCCGCTCGTCGGTGTTGGTCGCCACCGCCTGCGCGTCGTACAGGTCGTCGTAGGCGGGGTTGCAATAGCCGGACTCGCTGAACCCGGAGTCGATCTCATCGCAGATGGCCACGCCCAGCAGGAAGGCCGGATCGGGATCCGAGCCCCAGCCCCACATGATGACGTCGTAGTCGAACGTCGGGCAGCACACCGAGGTCAGTGTGTCCGGGTCGAGCGGCTGGACCACCAGGTTGACCCCGACATCGCCCCACATCGACTTGAGCAGGTCCGATTCGCGCGGGCCGCTGGTCGAATCGTTCGGATAGTTGAGGCGCATCGTCAGGTCGTCGCAGTCCTGGGTGGGCAGGCACTCGCGGATGCCATCGCCGTCGGTGTCCTTGTAGCCAGCGGCATCAAGCATCCCTCGAGCCGTATCCGCGTTGAACTCGTAGTCGGTGACATCGGACGCGAAGAACGCGCCGAGCCCCGGCGGCACCAGCGACAGGCCCGGCGTGCCAAGGCCGCCGGTCCCGATCGTCAGCAGCTGCTGCTTGTCGGTCGCATGGGCCAGGGCCTGGCGGACGGCCAGGTCCTTGAGCGCCGGGTGGCCGGAGCACACCGCGGGCTGACCGCTGCCATCATCCTCTGGGCAGTTCTCGTCCGACACGACGTTGAAGAAGATGTCCGACAGGCTGCCACCGGCGCCGACATCAGCGATCTGCACGTGGACGTTGTCGCTGTTCTGGAGCGTGGGGATGGCCGTGTCGGGAACGTCGGTGATCGCGTCCACCTGGCCGTTGGTCAGGGCCCTGACGCGCGCATCGTCATTGTCGATGACCTGGAAGATGACCTCGTCCACGTTGGCCGGCGTCTTCCAGTACTCCTTGTTCGCGGCCAGGTCGACGAACTCGCCCTGGCTGGCCTCCTTGAGCTTGAACGGGCCGGAGCCGATCATCTCCTCGTTCTCGAACGCAACCGGGTCGTCAACGCCCTCCCAGATGTGCTTGGGCAGGACGTAGATGAACACCATGGCCGGCTCGAACGCGGCGAACGGCTCGGCTGTCGTCAGCGTCAGCGTCGTCGCGTCGGTCGCCTCCATGGTCTCGAAGTTCGCCACGTACGACGGCAGGAACGGGAAGTCCTCGGTGTCCTGGTACAGGTGCATGCTGAACGCGATGTCCTCGGCGGTGAGCGGCGTGCCGTCGTGGAACGTCACGTCGTCGCGGATCTTCATGGTCCAGGTCAGACCATCCTCGGACACGGACCAGTCAGTGGCCAGCTCGGGCACGTACTCGCCGTCCGCGGTAACCCCGATCGGCGTGTCGTACACGAGCTCGTACATGGTGTACGCCTCGGACAGCACGCCGTTGCCCGGGTTCAGGCTGTCCGGGTAGCCCTTGGTGCCGATGCGGACGGTGCCCCCGGTCGCCGGCGCCTGGCTGGCCGCGGTGCTGGGCTGTGCAGCCGCGCTCCCACTCGGCGCGGACGAGGTGGCAGGTGACGAGCACGCCGCCAGCGCCAGGCTGGCCGCGGCGACGAACGGCAGAAGACGTCGGCGTTGCATGGTGTGACTGACCCTCCATCCGGTTCAGTGCAGCCGTGTCCCCAACGGAGGACAGCCCGCGATGATGGCGGAGGATGGCACACGCCGTCGACGCCGGTCAATATTTTCGTCCGCACGCCGCGGCCGCGCCGCATACTGCGCCCGATGAACGTCACGCCCCGCGCCCTGGTCAACGCCGAGGTGGCCCTCGAGGCCTTCGACCTCGGACCTGATGGATCGGTGGTCATCTATACGCTGCGACGGGTTCGAGACAACGGTTACGAGTCGCACCTGTGGACCCGGCCGGTCCATGGTGGGCGCACGCGCCAGCTTACGCGCGGCCGGGTGCGCGACGCGAACCCGGCCGTCTCGCCCGACGGCCGCCGGGTCGCCTTCCTGCGCACGCCGGTCGGTGCCGACGACGCCGTTGCGCAGGCGTGGATCCTGCCGCTGGATGGCGGCGAGCCGTGGCAGGCCACGACCCTCAAGCACGGCGTCTCGAGCCTGGCCTGGAGCCCGAGTGGCGACCGGCTCGCCCTGGTGGCGCCGGCCGGCGAGCCACGGTTCATCGTGGGCGAGGAGCGCCCCGGCAAGTCACCCATGGCGCGGCGGCTGACCCGACTGGACTTCCGTGACGACGACGCCGGCCACATCGACCGGCGTGCGCACCTGTGGGTCCTGCCGGTGCGAGTGGGCGCCACGCCGCGCCAGCTCACGCACGGCGACTTCGACGTGGCGCACCCGGCCTGGACACCGGACGGCCGGCGCATCGCCTTCGACGCCGACCTCGGGCCGGACGCGACCATCAACCCTCGGACACGGATCTTCTCGGTCTCGACCACCGGCACCACGCCGCGCATGACCGAGCTCGCCAGCCTGGCCGGAGACGCGCTGCGGCCGGCCTTCTCGCCCGATGGTCGGCAATTGGCCTTCATCGGCACGGACGTGGCCGACCCTCCCGACGAGGTGCAGCCGACGCTGTGGGTGCGCACGCTGCCATCCGGTGCGCCGCGATGCCTGACGGCCGACCTTGACCGCCCGATCGGCGAGTGGGCCTGGAACGACCTGCTCGGTGCCGAGGAGTCACCGGGTCCGGCGTGGCTCGGCGACGGCACGATCGGCGTGATCGTCGGTACGAACGGCCGCGGGATCCCCTACCGCGTGACGTTGGACGGTGTCGCACAACCGATGGTCGATCCGGCCACGCGCATGGCGAGCGCCGGCATCGTCGCTGTCGGTGGTGTCGTGGCCGTGACGGCCGCCGTCGATGGCGGCGCGGGTGAGGTCTGGTCGGTCGATGGCGGGCGGCTGCGCCGGGTGACGCGCGAGGGCTCGGCCTGGCTGCGCAAGTTCCCGCAGGTGCAGCTCGACGAGTTGATGCTGCCCGGGCCGGCCGGCCCGATCCAGGCCTGGGTGGCATCCCCACCCGGGGCCGGACGCCGACGGCTGCCGACCGTCCTGCACATCCACGGCGGCCCGACCGGGGCGTGGGGCCCGGGTGGAACGATCGACGAGATCGCCATGTGCGCCGCCGGCTACCGGGTCCTGATGCCCAACATCCGCGGTTCGGCCACGTTCGGCAGCGAGTGGGTGGCCGGACTCTCGACCGCGTGGGGCGACGTGGATGCCGCCGACGCCATGGCCGCCGTGGACGCCCTGGTGGCGCGCGGCCTGGCCGACCCGAATCGGCTGGCGGTCATGGGGCTGTCGTATGGCGGATTCCTGACGCAGTGGCTGGTTGGCGCGACCGATCGCTTCCGGGCGGCCGTGGCCGAGAACGGCGTGGCCAACCAGGTCTCGGCCTGGGCCAACTCGTTCTTCGGCGTGCACTACAACCGCCGCGGCGGGCTGGGCGACCCGTTGAGCGACGAGGGCATGGACCAGCTGTGGCGAACCTCACCGCTGCGCCTGGCGCCGAACGTCCGCACGCCGCTGCTCATGCTCCAGTCGGAGGAGGACCGGATCTGCCCGGCCGCCGACAACGAGCAGCTGTTCACCGCCCTCAAGGTGCTCGGGCGCGAGGTCGAGTACATCCTGTACCCCGACGAGCATCACGAGATGAAGAGCCATGGACGCCCGGACCGCCGGATCGACCGGCTCGAGCGCATCCTCGCCTGGTTTGAGCGCCGCGTTCGGAGGCCGCGGACCTAGGCGGCGGACTTGCGGCTGAGGCGCTCCGCCAGCCCGCCGATCGTGAGCGCGCCACCGATGGCCAGGATGCCGAGCGCGGCCACCAGCCGGAACGCCTCGCCGCCGAAGGCGGTCGCGAACACCAGGTAGGCGACGATCCCGCCGGCCGCGGTGGCCGAGCCGATCCATTTGAACGCCGGCGCATCGGCGATCCAGCCCGCCGCATACAGGCCGAGGCCGAAGCTGAACGGGATGACGCTCCACAGGTAGTTCCAGGCGCCCCAGCGGTCGCCCAGGCTGCTGTACAGCAGCGCGCCACCGATGCCCGCCAGCAGCGCGCCGGGGATGACCATGCCGGCCCGCAGGCGCCGATTCGGTCCGCCCAGCAGCGCCGGTACGAGGAAGAACAGCGATAGCCCGACCAGGACGATCGGCCACCAGCGCAGGAGCTCCTCGCCGGGCGTCAAACCGCTGAGCAGATCGCCGATCGGTCCGCTGGCCAGCACGACCAGGCCCACGATCAGCAGGACGACCCCCGCGATCAACTCGATTGTCCGGCTCACGCGCCGAGTATACGGTGGCATCATGCGGGCCATGCCTCGTCGACTCGGTGTCCGCTCCGCGCTGCTCGCCCTCGGCCGTCGCCATCCACGGACCGCCGGCACGTTCGAGGTGTCCGGCCTGCAGGCCCCGATCACCATCGGTCGCGATCGGTGGGGCGTGCCGCACATCGACGCCGCCAACGACGCCGACGCCTGGTTCGGCTTGGGCTTCTGCCACGGCCAGGACCGCGGGTTCCAGCTGGAGGTCCTGCTGCGTGCCGGCCGCGGCAGCCTGGCCGAGTTGTTCGGGCCTGCGATCCTGCCGGTTGATCGCCTGGTCCGCACGCTTGGCTTCCGACGGCTGGGGGAGGCGCAGCGCCGGGTGCTCGACGCCGACGTCGAGGCCACGCTGACCGCGTACGTGGCCGGAGTCAATGCCGCGGCGGCCGCTTCGCCGCGCCCGCACGAGCTGGTGCTGCTGCGTGCGCATCGCACGCCGTGGCAGGTGGAGGACGTGCTTGCCTTCCTGGGACTGCAATCGCTGGCGCTGGCCGGCAACTGGGACTCGGAGCTGGCCCGCCTTGCCGTCCTCCTGGCCGATGGGCCCGACGCCCTGGCGGCCGTCGACCAACCCTACGCCGCGTGGCTGCCGGCTACCCTGCCACCCGGCTCGGTGGCCGGCCCGGCCCTTGAACGGCTGGCCGCCGACCTGGCGTCGCTCCGCTCGCTGATCGGTGGCGACGGCGCCTCAAATGCCTGGGCCGTGGCCGCCTCCCGCACCACGACCGGCGCGCCGATCCTGGCCAACGATCCGCACCTGGCGCCAGCGGTGCCCGGGCCGTGGTACCTGGCCCACCTGCACGCCCCCGACTGGGCCGTGGCCGGGGCGTCGTTCGTGGGCGGCCCGGCCTTCCCGAGCGCGCACAACGGCCATGCGGCATGGGGCATCACCGCGGGTTGCTCCGACTCGTCGGACCTGTTCTGGGAGGAG
>JADLBB010000244.1 GCA_020848055.1 Chloroflexota bacterium
GCTTGACCGCGGCCTCCACCGCCTCGGCGCCCGAGTTGGACAGGAACAGTCCGTACCCGGTGTCGGGATGCGGATTGGGGAAGCGTTGTGGCAGCCGGCGGTGGAGCTCGAGTCCGGGCTGGTGGTAAACCACGTTCTGCTGGAGGTGAATGCCGCGGGCCGCCTGCTCGGCGATGGCGGCCACGACGCGCGGGTGGGCGTGCCCGGTGTTGGTCACGCCGATGCCGCAGGTGTAGTCGAGGTAGCGCTCGCCGTCGACGGTCTCGATCCAGGAGCCCGACGCGCGCTCCACGACGAGATCGGTGTAGCGGGCCCACACCGGCGCGACTCCATCGCGCAGGGCGGCCCAGTCGATCAGCAGGTTGGTCGCGGATTCGCTCACGATGCTTCTCCCAGCCTCAACGATCGGTCGCCCCGGGTGCCGAGCGCAGGCGATCGCGCCGCTGCACCAGCACCCAGAGACCCATCCCGACCAATGCGATCAGGAAGATGATGGTACCCATCACGTTCACCTGGGGCGGAACGCCGATGCGCGAGGCGCCATAGACCCACAGCGGGAAGGTGCTGGTCTGGCCGGAGGTGAACTGGGTGATCACGAAGTCGTCGATGGACAGTGCGAACGCCAGCAGGGCGGCGGCCATGATGCCCGGGAAGATGAGCGGGAAGGTCACCTTGCGGAAGGTCGTCCACTCGTCGGCGCCAAGGTCCATGGCCGCCTCCTCCAGGGAGCGATCGAAGGCGGCGAATCGCGCCCGGACCGTGACCACCACGTAGCTCAGGTTGAACATGATGTGCGCGATGATGATGGTTGTCAGGTTGCGACTGATCTCGGCCGAGACGAACAGGGCGAGGAGCGAGGCCCCCAGCACGATCTCGGGCGTGGCGATGGGCAGGAAGATCAGCAGGTTCAGCGGCCCCCGACCACGGAACTCGTAGCGGGTCAACGCCAGGCCCATCAGCACGCCCAGGGTGGTGGCCAGCACCGTCGACACGGTGGCAACGATGAGGCTGTTGATGAGCGCCTCATTGAGGGCCGGGTAGCGGCTGAACACGTTGAGCCAATTCTCCAGGGTGAAGCCGTGCCACACGAAGTTGAACCGTCCCTCGGTGTCGTTGAAGCCGAAGGCGGCCATCACGAGGATTGGCAGGAGCATGTAGAGCACCACCAGCCCGGTGTAGACCGGCAGGATCAAACGGCCCAGGGTCGTGGCCAGGCTGGCGCGCCGCACCGGGGGAGCGTCGGACCGTGGCGCGGTGGTGGCGGCGGAGGTCACGTCAGGTGCCCAGTTCCTGGCCGCGCAGCACCCGCATGTAGATGAAGATGCTGACCAGGATGCCGACCATCAGCACCAGGCTGAGGGCCGATGCCTGCGGGTAGTCGTTGTTGACCAGGAACAGCCGCTGGATGACGTTGCCGATCATGGTCGTCTGCCGGCTGCCGAGCAGCTCGGCGTTAAGGTAGTCGCCGACAGCGGGGATGAAGCTGAGCAGGCTGGCCGCGAAGACCCCCGGCATCGACAGCGGCAGCGTTACCTTCAGGAATGCCTGGCGCCGGGTGGCGTACAGGTCGTTGGCGGCCTCGATCAGCTTGGGGTCGATGCGCTCGAGGGCCACGTAAAGCGGCAGGACCACGAACGGCAGGAAGTTGTAGGTGATGCCGCTGATGACGGCCATGGGCGTGGCCAGCAGCCTGAAGCTCGGGTCCAGGACGCCCCAATCCTTCAGGGTACCGAGCACGAAGCCCTCATCGGCGAGGATGAACTTCCAACTGATGGTGCGAATGATGAAGCTGGTGAAGAACGGCATGATCACCAGCAGCAGCAGGGCACTCTTGTAGCGGCCGCCACGGAAGGCGATGGTGTAGGCCATCGGATAGCCGATGAGCATGGTCAGGATGGTGACGATCAGGCCGTACTGCAGCGAGCGCACGAACTGCTCGTTCCAGCGCATTATCGACTCGGGGAAGATCGCGAAGTTGAACGTCAGCCGATAGCCACTACCCAGCGAGCCCTCCTGAAGGGAGACCGACAGCGTGGTCAGCAGGGGCAGCACGAAGAAGACGATCAGCCACAGGCCACCGGGCAGCAGGAACAGGTACGGGATGATGCTCCGGTGACGCCGCAGCCAGCCCATCATGCGCCGCCCATCACTCGTCCCGACGGGGCCGCGATCAACCCTGGACCACCTCGCCGAACAGCTCGTTCCATTGGCGCTCCTCGTCCTCGTCGAGGACCTTGTAGGAGTAGGTGCGGCTCAGCATGTCCTCACTGGGGAACACCAGTTCGGAATCGGCGACCGCGTTGAGGTAGTCGGCGTCGTCCTGGTTGTCCGCCTCCTCGGCGTGCTGTCGGATGACCTCCTGTGCCGCGGGGACCGGGCAGATGTAGTTCACGTACTCCGTGATCTGGGCGGCGATCTCGGGCTGGTAGACGAAATCCATCATTGCCAGCGCGTCGTTCGGATGCTGGGCGCCCTTGGGAATGGTCATGTTGTCCACCCACAGGATGGCTCCCTCCTCGGGCACCACCAGCTTGAGGTCCGGGTTGTCGAACTGCAGCTGGAAGATATCGCCGGACCACGCCATGGTGATGGCCAGGCTGCCGTCGGCGAGGCCCTGCGCGAAGTCGTTTCCGTAGTAGCCGCGCACGTATGGCGCCTGCGCCATGAGCACGTCGCGGGCGCGCTCGGCATCGGCCACGGTGGCCTTGGCCGGATCCACCCCGAGATACAGCAGCGTCAGGTTCATGGTGTCGCGCATCTCGGTGAACATTCCGATCTTGCCCGAGTACTTCTCGATGAACGCCGGATCGAACAGCTGCTTGAGCGAGGTTATCTCCTCGCTGACGAGCGCGGGGTTATAGGCCATGGCCGTCAGGCCGGACTGCCACGGCACGCTGTGGCGGTTGTCCGGGTCGTAGACGGGGTCGTGGTACTTGGGGGCGGCGTTGGCCACGAAGTTCGGCACGCTGGTCGCGACGTCGAACTCCTCCAGGAAGCCCAGGCGGAGCATGTTGCCGACCAGCCAGTCGGTGATCACCATCAGGTCGTAGCCGGTATCCTCGCCGGCAGCCAGCGCTGGCTGGATGATGCCGAAGAAGGACTGGTTGTCCTCGATCTTCTCGTCGTAGTTGACCTCGATGCCGGTGGCCTCGGTGAACATCCGCAGCGTCTCGGACTTCCCGTTGTCATCCTGGTCGATGTACAGCGGCCAGTTGGCGAAGTTGAGGGTTCCAGCGGGTTCTCCACCGCCGACCACCTTGTTCGAGGCGCTGGGCGCGGCACTTCCGGCCGTCGATCCCGCCGGCCCGATTCCGCAGGCCGCGAGGATGGCTGGCAGCGACAGCGCCGAGCCGGCGACGATGGCGCCGCGACCGCTGTCGCGAAGGAAGCGGCGGCGCGACAGGCGGCGTCCAGGACGCAAGGCGCGCGCGATGGCGCGTTCGATCGAGCTCTCGTCATGCATGGTCCTTGGTCTCATCCTCCTTCGCTTGGTCGTCTCCCTCGTCGCCCGTATTGCGGGCGATCACGAACGTGTGCTGTGGCTTCCATGCGAGCCTGACGCGCTGGCCGTCGGCGAGGCCCTCGTTCGCGCCGCTCGTCTCCAGGTTCTGTGCGTAGACCGTCAGCCGGGTCCCATCGGCAGTCTCGACCAGATACTGGGTGCTGACGCCGATGTAGGAGGCGTCCAGCACTGTGCCCTCGAGCAGGTTGGAGTCGGAGTCGTGCGGTTCGGCCGCATCGGTGACCGGCAGGACGCGCAGCTTCTCCGGTCGCACGCCGATCCGCACCAGCCGCGTGCCATCGAGGCCGTCGGCTGGCGCTCGCAGTCGCGTGCCGTCCGACAGGTGCGCCTCGATGAAGCGCTCTCCCCGGACCGCGACCTCGGCGTCGAGCAGGTTGCTCACGCCCAGGAAGCCGGCGACGAACTCGGTGCGCGGCGTCTCGTAAAGCTGCTCTGGCGTACCGAGCTGCTCGATCCGCCCGTTGCGCATGACCGCGATCCGGTCGGACATGGTCATCGCCTCATCCTGATCGTGCGTGACGAAGATGAAGGTGATGCCGATCTCGCCCTGGATGCGCTTGAGCTCGACCTGCATCTGCTTGCGCAACTTGAGGTCGAGCGCCCCGAGAGGCTCGTCCAGCAGCAGGACGCGCGGGTGGTTCACCAGCGCCCTCGCCAGTGCGATTCGCTGCTGCTGGCCGCCAGACAACTGGCTCGGCTTACGCCGCCCGTAATCGGGCAGCTCCACCAGTTTGAGCATGCCCTCCACCTGCTGCCTGATGTCGTCGGTTGACACCTTGCGGCGCCGCAGGCCGAAGGCCACGTTCTCGAACACGTCGAGATGGGGGAATAGCGCGTAACTCTGGAAGACGGTGTTCGCGTCCCGGCGGAACGCGGGCAGGCCGGTGACTTCGCGTTCACCGATGAACACCGACCCGGCGGTGACCTGCTCGAAGCCACCGATCATGCGCAGGGTGGTCGTCTTGCCACAACCGGATGGACCAAGCAGGGAGAAGAACTCTCCCTGTCTGATCTCGAGCGACAGGTCGTCGACGGCGGTGAAATCCCCGAAGCGCTTCGTTACCCGGTCGAGACGAACGTCAGTGTTGGGCGCACTTCCGACCATTTCATCAACCTGCTGGCTCAGTGATTTGGATGCGGGAGTATAGATTCAGCCGATCGACGCGTGTCAAGGATCGAGCCTGTGCGGCCCATGCCGGTGCTGTCGCGAGGCTTGCTAGACTCGCGTCCTAGTCAACGAATTCGTCGCAAGGGGACCACAGCACCGATGGACTTCGCCCTTTCACCTGCGCACCTGGAGATCCGGCGCACGGTCCGCGAGTTCGCCGAGCGCCGGATCATCCCCGTTGCCGACGAGCTCGAGCGCCGCCACGAATTCCCGACCGAGATCA
>JADLBB010000245.1 GCA_020848055.1 Chloroflexota bacterium
GACTGATCGCGCGGGAGCCCGCGGCGGAGCGTCGCTGCGTTAGAATCGAGGCCGGCCCCACTCGGGGCCGCTGAGCGCTCGAACCGTAACGGGAGCCCACGACCCTGGACATCTCCAGCGTCCTCTTCTTCGTGCTCGCCCTGGGGGTGATCGGAGGAGGACTGGCCGTCGTCATTCTGCGCAACGTCATCCACTCGGCGGTGGCGATGATGGTGTGCTTCGGTTCGTTGGCGGGCATGTACGCTCTGCTTGGCGCGCCCATCGTGGCGGCCGCCCAGGTGCTCATCTACCTCGGCGCCATCAGCGTCCTGATCCTGTTCGCCATCATGCTGACCCAGGCGGGGGACGTGAACCTGTCCACCCCGTTTCACCGCCAGTTGCCGCTGGCGGGCTTGGTCGCGGTGGTGACCACCGGCCTGATCATCTGGGCGGCGGTCGAGACCGATTGGGGCCTGGCCGCCACCACGGCGGCCGCGGCCGTCGGCGCCATCGCCACCGCCGTATTCACCACCTACGCCCTGCCCTTCGAGATCCTGGCCATGTTGCTGCTGGTGGCGATCATCGGCGCCATCTACCTGGCGCGCCGGCCCGAAGACGACGAGCGGGCGCGCTGACCGATGGGCATCGAGGGCTACCTGGTCATATCCGCGCTGCTGTTCGGGATCGGCGCTTTCGGGTTCCTGTCGCGCCGCAACGCGATCCTGATGTTGATCAGCATCGAGCTCATGTTCAACGCCGCGAACCTGAGCCTGGTCGCCTTCAACGCCTACCTGCCGGCCGGGTCCAACGCCGGAGCGGTGTTCGCGCTGCTGATCATGGCCGTGGCGGCCTCGGAGGTGACGGTCGGGCTGGGCCTGGTGATCGCCATCATCCGCACGCGTCAGACCGCCCAGGTCGACCAGTACTCGGACCTCAAGGAATAGCCCGATGTCGACCGACCTGATGATCATCTTGATCGCCGCGCTGCCACTGGCCGGCTTCGTCTTCGCCGTCGCGGTGGGTCCGCGACTGGATCACGTCCCGCTGCACGGCCACGGCGACCACCACGACGCGAGCCACGACGAGCACGAGGGGCATGAGGGGCATGACACCCACGGTCCGGTGGACGACTCGGGGTTCCGCAGCGTGCCGACCGAGGAGGAGCAGGCAGCATCCAGCCCCCACGCCGGCCACGCCGACGACCTGGCCAACGGCGAGGGCGCGGCCGGCGTCATCCCGCCCGAGCTGAATGACGGGCTGGGCCAACCCAGCCACGTTGCGCCCGGCGCCGAGCGACCAAGGTATCGGTCGTGGATCGTGCCCACGCTGCTCGTCGGCCTGATGTGGGCGCTGAGCATGGTGGTCTTCGCCGACGTGATCTTCAGCGGCAACACCCACGACGTCGAGGTCTATCACTGGATCGGGGCCGGCGACTTCAACATCCACATCAGCTTCCTGGTGGACCAGCTGACGGCCGTGCTGCTGCTGGTCGTGAGCACGGTCGGCTTCCTGGTCCATGTCTACTCCATCGGCTACATGGACGGCGACCGGGGCTTCTGGCGCTTCTTCGCGTACCTCAACCTGTTCATGTTCAGCATGCTGCTGCTGATCCTGGGCGACAACTTCCTGATGCTGTACATCGGCTGGGAGGCGGTGGGCCTGTGCAGCTACCTGCTCATCGGCTTCTGGTACAAGAAGCCGTCGGCCGCGGGCGCGGCCAAGAAGGCGTTCGTCGTCAACCGCATCGGCGACGTCGGGTTCGGCCTGGGCATCGCCATGATCTGGGTCAACCTGGGCACTCTGAGTTTCCGCGAGGTGTTCGGCCAGATCGGCACCCTCGACGAGACGACCATCACCATCATCGCGCTGCTGCTGTTCGCCGGGGCGGTCGGCAAGAGCGCCCAGTTCCCGCTCCACGTCTGGCTGCCCGACGCGATGGAGGGCCCGACGCCGGTCAGCGCCCTGATCCATGCCGCGACCATGGTCAACGCCGGGGTCTACATGGTCGCGCGCTCGAACCCGATCTTCGCCGAGGCGCCGGCGGCCATGTGGACCGTGGCCATCATCGGCACCTTCACCGCCATCCTGGCCGCGGCCATCGCGCTGACCCAGAACGACATCAAGAAGGTGCTGGCCTATTCGACCGTCAGCCAGCTGGCCTACATGTTCATGGCCCTCGGCGTCGGCGCATGGGTGGCGGCGATCTTCCACCTCATGGCCCACGGCTTCTTCAAGGGCCTGCTGTTCATGGGCTCCGGATCGGTCATCCACGGCTCCGGCGGCGAGCAGGACATGCGCCTGATGGGCGGGCTGCGCTCGAAGATGCGATGGACGTACTGGACCATGGTCATCGGCTCGCTGGCCCTCGCCGGCGTGCCGATCTTCGCCGGCTTCTTCAGCAAGGACGAGATCCTGGCCGAGGCGTTCAACCGTGGCTACCTGGTGTTCTACCTGGTCGGCACGATCGTGGCGTTCATGACCGCGTTCTACACGTTCCGCATGATCTTCATGACCTTCTGGGGCGAGTGGCGCGGACCGGCCGACGCCTGGCATCACGTCCACGAGTCGGCGCCGACCATGGTCGCGCCGCTCGCCATCCTGGCCGTCCCCACCGTCTTCGCCGGCCTGCTGCTCGGCATCCCGCCCGAGGGCGGCGCGATCCACGGCTGGTTGGAGGATGTCTTCGGTGCCGCCGAGGAGGCGCACGCCGGGGTCCTGCCCGGATCGATCGCGGCGGGCGAGCACCACGGCTTCGAATTGTTCGGCCTCGGCGGGCTGCTGCTCCTGATCGGTGCCAGCGTGGCAGTGGCCGGCATCTGGCTGGCGCACCGCTGGTACGTCGCGCGCGTCGGGTCGGCCGAGCGCTTCGTCGAGCGCATCCCGCTCGGCCTCGGGCCGGGCATGTACCGCGCCAGCGTGAACAAGTACTACATCGACGACATCTACGGCCTCGTCTTCGCCCGCGGCGGTGCGCTGCTGGGCGAGATGATGTGGTGGTTCGACGCGAAGGTCATTGACGGTGCCGTCAACGGCGCTGCCTGGCTGGCCTCGACCATCGGTGGCGGGCTGCGTAAGATCCAGACCGGCCGCGTCGAGAACTACGGCCTCGGGATGGCCGTCGGCCTCATGCTCATCCTCATCGCGTACGCCACGATGGGCCGCTGATGAACGGCTTCCCGCTGCTTTCGGCCATCGTCTTCGTCCCGGCCATCGGCGCATTCCTGCTGCTGTTCGTGCCAGGCGACAACCATCGCGCCATCCGCTGGATCGCGCTGCTCGCCGCCCTGGCCAGCTTCGGGCTGTCGCTCCTGCTGTTCGGCTACGACGCGGCCGGACCCGAGTTCCAATTCCGCGAGGACCTGCCGTGGATCGACGCGTTCGGGATGCGCTACACGCTCGGCGTCGACGGCCTGTCGATCGTGCTGATCGTGCTCACCACGCTGCTCAGCGTCGTCGCCATCCTGTACTCGTGGGACCCGATCAAGACGCGGGTCAAGGGCTACTACATCACCATGCTGCTGCTGATGGTCGGCATGCTCGGCGTGTTCGTGGCGCTCGACCTGTTCGTGTTCTACGTATTCTGGGAGGTCAGCCTGTTCCCGATGTACTTCGTCATCGGGATCTGGGGCGGGCCGCGGCGCATCTACGCCACGGTCAAGTTCGTGATCTACACCCTGGTGGGCTCGCTGCTCATGCTGGTCGCCATCCTGGCCATCGCCATCGCCCACGCCGCTGCCGGAAACCCGTTCACCTTCAGCTACGAGGCACTCCGCGGCTTCGCCTACGCCGACTCACTGCAGGCGCTCGCCTTCGTGGCGTTCGCGCTGGCCTTCGCCATCAAGGTCCCGATGTGGCCGATCCACACCTGGCTGCCCGACGCCCACGTCGAGGCGCCGACCGCTGGCTCGATCATCCTGGCCGGCGTCCTGCTCAAGCTGGGCGGCTACGGCTTTCTGCGCATCGCCATGCCCGTGCTGCCGGACGCGGCGGCCTCGTTCGCGCCGATCATGATCGGGCTGGCGGTCATAGCCATCCTGTACGGCGCGATGGTCTCGATGGTCCAGCCCGACCTCAAGAAGCTGATCGCCTACTCGAGTGTCAGCCACATGGGCTTCGTCATGCTCGGCATGTTCGTCGTCAACGAGCAGGGCCTGGCGGGATCCATCTTCCAGATGCTCAGCCACGGCGTGGTGACCGGGGCCCTGTTCCTCGTCGTCGGCGTCATCTACGAGCGCACCCACGACCGGACCATCGCCCACATGGGCGGCCTGAACGCCAAGATGCCGCAATGGGCCGCCGTCTTTGGCCTGTTCACGTTCGCCAGCATCGGTCTGCCCGGGCTGTCGGGCTTCATCGGCGAGTTCCTGGTCATCATCGGCACCTTCAGGTTCAACGGTCTCGTCGCCGGCGCCACCATGGTCGTGATCATCATCAGCGCGGTCTACATGCTGTGGATGTTCCAGCGCGTCTTCTTCGCGGTGCCGTCGGACTGGATGCGCCGCTTCTGGCCCTCGCTCAAGGACCTGTCACGGAC